>NZ_SADP02000267.1:0-408 GCF_004010375.2 Mesorhizobium sp. M2E.F.Ca.ET.209.01.1.1
GCGGCGGCGAGTTGCGCGTGGCCGCAGGCAAGCTCGCGATGCGCATTCTGCAGCCGGTCGCTCTGCCAGAACCTACTGGCGCTGGCTGCCCAGGCGACCACGAGCGGGCAAACCGTCGACGCCAGCCAGACGCTGCGGCTCATCGGAAAGCCCATTGCCGGAACGACAATCAGGGTCAACAAAAGCGAAGCAGCGACCGAAGCGAACGCCACGGCAGCGGCCCTCAGAAATATGCGACTCATCACTTGCTCCCAGCGGAAAGCTTGTGTGCCAGCAAGCGTTAAAGGCGACCTTTCCGGGACATCTAAAATTTGAAGTGAGACGCCATTTTCACACTTCGCGACGCGTATAAGTTGTGGATAAGTCCGGCGTCGGCATGCCATAAGAAACCTATGACAACGACACCCG
>NZ_SADP02000268.1:0-408 GCF_004010375.2 Mesorhizobium sp. M2E.F.Ca.ET.209.01.1.1
GGCGGCGGGCCTGCAGCAGGTCGATCAGGCGCAGCAGTCGACGGGCGGTATGGCGCATGAAGGATCGAGGGCAGAAGTCGTCCGCAATAGTGCCCCAGGATGGCCTCCAGTTCACCACCCACCGCAAGGAGCAATGCCATGTCCTCACGCCAGATCACCCTGTACCACGCCGCCCGTTCCCGCTCGAGCGGCGCCGTGGCCCTGCTCGAAGCGCTGGGTGCCGACTACCGCATGCAGGTGCTGGACCTGAAGGCTGGCGCCAACCTGGCCCCGGCCTATCTGGCCATCAACCCGATGGGCAAGGTGCCGGCCATCGTCCACAACGGCGCACTGATGACCGAACAGGTGGCCATTAAACTGTACCTCGCCGACCTGTGTCCGGCAGCCCGGCTGGCACCGCCGACCGGC
>NZ_SADP02000269.1:0-407 GCF_004010375.2 Mesorhizobium sp. M2E.F.Ca.ET.209.01.1.1
GGCCGCGAGCGCAGCTGGAAGGTGACGCGGGTGCCGGCGCGCTGGCGCGGGGTCACCCAGTCCTCGATGCGATCGGCGCGCATGTCCTCGGGCAGGTCCAGGGTATCGATCGAGACACGATTACGCTGCCAGGACAGCAACGGGCTGACCAGCAGCAGGCCGCGATCATCGGTGACGCCGATCAGGCGGTTCTCCAACCGCACCGGCACGCCGCCGACGCCATTGGTGCTGATCACCGCGAACGCGTCCGACACCTCGCGCGTGGCGAAGGTGTGGCCGCCCATCCACACCACGCTGCCACTGGCGCTGGCGTAGGCATAGTTCAGCCCGCCCTGGCGCGAGGCGCCGAACGAATAGCGGCCGACATCGTTGAGGATGCCGATCTCGGCCAGGCCGCCGTTGCCGTC
>NZ_SADP02000270.1:0-407 GCF_004010375.2 Mesorhizobium sp. M2E.F.Ca.ET.209.01.1.1
CCGGGATCAGCGCATCGCGCGCGGCGGCATCCAGGTCCGGGAAGGCGGCCCCGACCATCGCGCGCGAGCCCTTGGAGACCACCGGGCGCAGCACCGCCGGATCGACCGGTGCACGGCCGCGTTCGGCCAGCATCGCGTTGCAGGTGGCGACGAAATCCGGTGCGCTGTCCAGCAGGGTGCCGTCCAGGTCGAACAGCACCGCGCGCGGAAAGCCGGCGGCGGTCATGCCGGCTTGACCGCGTAGGCCAGGTAGTTGATGTCGGTGCGGCTGCTCAGGCGGGCATGGTTGCGCCACGGCTCGTAGGCCATGCCGCTGACGTCCACCAGCTGCAGGTCGGCTTCGCGCAGCCAGCGCGCCAGCTCGGCCGGCTTGATGAATTCCTGGTAGTGGTGGGTGCCCTTGGGCA
>NZ_SADP02000271.1:0-407 GCF_004010375.2 Mesorhizobium sp. M2E.F.Ca.ET.209.01.1.1
GTTGTGGACGGCACGGTATTGGTGCCGTTCCAGACGTTATTGGAGCTGCTAGTGTCGAGCCATGAGTCGACGGCATTTGCCGCCGTGAACGTGTTCGTCGCTGCCGACGTGCTGAAGAAGGCGTCGGTGCCGCCGGCTCCGTCGCTCTTCAAATTCACGAGGGTGCCCGCGGCATAGGGGGCACCAAGTGTCAACGCGTATGATTGGCCGGCGCCGTCAACCACAGTGAGGGTGCTGCCATTCACGCTCGCGGCAATAATGCTGGTGTTGCCAAAATCGATCTGGTTGGACGCCGTCGAGATGCTGGGGCCGATGTTGAGCCCGCTGATAGTGCCGCTGAATCCAGAGAGGTTGGTGAGGTCAAGGGTAGTCCCCGTACCGGCGCCGAGCGTCACGATGGATCCGCT
>NZ_SADP02000272.1:0-407 GCF_004010375.2 Mesorhizobium sp. M2E.F.Ca.ET.209.01.1.1
AGATCCGCGAATACCGCGGTCCCGAGCCTTACAAGGGCAAGGGCGTCCGTTACGCTGGCGAGAAGATCGTCCGCAAGGAAGGCAAGAAGAAGTAATCGGCTTGGCTTGGAAAAGTCGCGGACTTTTCGGACAGGACCAAGCCACGGAAGTGTAACGCCGCGGGGAGCGGTCGCGGGAGGCGCTTCGCCTACCGCATATGACGGCCCCCGTTTTTTGAAGGCAAGGAAGACATCATGGGTACCAAGGAAGCCATCCAGCGCCGTGCGCAACGCGTCCGTCGCCAGATCAAGAAAGTTGCCGGCGAACGTCCGCGTCTTTCGGTGCACCGCACGTCGAAGAACATCTACGTTCAGGTGATCGATGACGCCAAGGGCCACACCATCGCTGCCGCCTCGACGCTCGAGAAG
>NZ_SADP02000273.1:0-406 GCF_004010375.2 Mesorhizobium sp. M2E.F.Ca.ET.209.01.1.1
CCATTCGAGGTCGCGCAAAAGGCCGGCTTCGAATTCGGGCGTGCAGCGGGTGATATCGATATCCTCGATGCGCAGCAGCAACCGTCCGCCGGCCCGCGCCGCCATACGCTGGTTGAGCAGGGCGGAATAGGCGTGGCCGAGATGCAGCTCGCCATTGGGGCTTGGCGCGAAGCGGAATGTCAGGAGCGTCATCTCTGAGGCAGCATTCGGGTTGAAAGGCGCTTTTGCCAATTGGTAATTAGCTATCAATTGCCACTTCGCGGGCGCCCTGGGAACAAGCAACGTGCAACGCATCGCCTCGCTCGACGACATTGCGGCAGGGCTCGATGCGCTCTGCCGGATCGACCCCCGGCTGGAGACGGTGCGCGACAAGGCGGGCGAAGTCCCGCTTCGGCTGTCGGAGCCA
>NZ_SADP02000274.1:0-406 GCF_004010375.2 Mesorhizobium sp. M2E.F.Ca.ET.209.01.1.1
GCCTGACACTGCCCGAGCCGCCGACGCCCATCGCCAACTTCGTCACCCATGCCGAGAGCGGCCGGCTGATCTTCCTCTCCGGCCAGGGACCGCTGCGCGCCGACGGCACGCTTTGCACCGGCAAGGTCGGCGAGGATGTGACGGTCGAGCAGGCTTATGAGCATGCCCGCCTGACCGGGCTCAATCTGCTTGCCGTCATGCATGCGGCAGCCGGCGATCTCGGCCGCATCGTGCGCGTCGTCAAGCTGCTCGGCTTCGTCAACGCGACGCCGACCTTCAGCGACCACCCAAGGGTGGTCAATGGCTGTTCGGACCTGTTCGCCGATGTCTTCGACAAGATCGGCGGCTGCCGCATGCATGACGGCAAGCAGATTGAGCCCGGTCAGGCGGGCATGCTCATAGGCCT
>NZ_SADP02000275.1:0-405 GCF_004010375.2 Mesorhizobium sp. M2E.F.Ca.ET.209.01.1.1
AGGATCGACAAGGCATTCAGGCGTGTACGGATCGAGCGCGCCGATCCTGCGCTGGTAACGGACGAGATGCGCAAGACCGTGCGCGGCATCGCTTCCTTCGGGGGCATCGACGCCGCGATGATCGACGCCCTGCCCAATCTCGAAATCATCGCCAATTTCGGCGTCGGCTATGATTCGGTCGATGCCCGCCACGCAGCGACGCGCGGCGTCATGGTCACCAACACGCCCGACGTGCTGACCGAAGAGGTCGCCGACACCACGATCGGCCTGCTGATCAACACCGTGCGGGAGCTCTATGCCGCCGAGAAATATCTGCGCGACGGCGACTGGGTAAAGCACGGCAACTATCGTTTGAGCCGGCTTACCTTGCGCGGCCGCCATGTCGGCATTTTCGGCATGGGCCGC
>NZ_SADP02000276.1:0-405 GCF_004010375.2 Mesorhizobium sp. M2E.F.Ca.ET.209.01.1.1
TGTGCTCTTCCGATCTCAAGCTCGACAAAGGTTTGACGGCCGGGCTCCTCGGCTAAATAGTGATAGGGAGATAGAGAGGTGCCAACGTTTGAGCCCGATAATAATGATCCGCCCGCGACCTCATCTCCGAAGATCTTAATACCAGACCAGTTACAACAGCAGATGGTATTATTGATCGTGCTACTTGCTTTTTACTGTTTTCCAATATTGTGGATAACTTTCAGGGGTGTAGCAGACATATATTGGTACAAAGCTGACGGAAAGCTGAGCTCAGATCTAGTAAAGATGATGCAAACAGTTGCGGCGGATCCAGCTCGCTACACTGGATCAATTAAGAACTTGATACTCCCAGTAGCAACTGCAATTACAGCTGTGAACTACCGTTCCCTGAATATCTCGCGGTGG
>NZ_SADP02000027.1:0-73968 GCF_004010375.2 Mesorhizobium sp. M2E.F.Ca.ET.209.01.1.1
GGTGCGGGGTCTGCTTCGAACAGCCCCGTGCAACTGTTCAGGTTGATGGTTCACCGGTGGGAAGGGACCGGGCCATGCCACGGCCTGTCCGAAAGGACGACCAGGATCCACTCGGTCTCCTTCCCACTTCAACCATACACCGAAACCAACACACAGGATTCTATGGTCTGCGCGCGTCGCTTCGCTCCTTGCTCCGCCCTAGATTGACGAAGCTGAGAGGCTTCGGCCAACCCCTAGCATCTGCGCTGATTTCACGAAAATAGACGATGAAAATCGTGCCGCCTACAAGCCTGCAACCTTTTCAGGAACCCTATGTCGAGAGGCTGTTTAGTGATCCTCGTCGATCTCGTCGTGCAGGAGGCCGAGGATGCGGCGCTTGAGCGCGATGAAGTCGGGCTCGAGGATCACGTCCATCGAACGCGGCCGCGGGATGTCGACCTTGATCTCGGCCTTGATCTTGCCGGGCCGCGCCGTCATCACCAGGACGCGATCGCCCAGCACCAGCGCCTCGTCGATGTCGTGAGTGACGAAAAGCACCGTCTTCTGCTGCCGCTCCCACACGCGCAGCAACAGCTTCTGCATGGTGCCGCGCGTCTGGCTGTCGAGCGCGCCGAACGGCTCGTCCATCAGCAGCACGGCCGGGTCGTTGGCGAGCGCCCGCGCGATCGCAACGCGCTGCTTCATGCCGCCGGAAAGCTGCGCGGGATAGTGGTCCGCGAAGGGCGCGAGGCCGACCTCATTGAGATACTGATCGACGATCTGCTTGCGCTGCTCCGCCGGCAGGCCCTTGCGTTTCGGTCCATATTCGATGTTGGCGCGCACCGTAAGCCAGGGAAACAAGGTATAGCTCTGGAACACCATGCCCCGGTCGGGACCGGGTTCGATCACTTCCCTGCCGTCGACCTTGATGCTGCCGGAGGTCGCGTCGTTGAGGCCGGCGGCAAGATAGAGCAGGCTGGATTTGCCGCATCCCGAGGGGCCGACGATGACGCAGAATTCGTTCTTGGCTACCTTGAGCGACACATCGTCCAGCGCCAGCACGCCATTGGCATCGCCATAGCGCAATGTCACATCCTCGATGGCCATGGTGGTGACGGCCGAACGCTGATCGACGGCTGCATGGGCCGCGCCGTCCAAATTGTTCGCCTTGATGGTTTCGGTCATCACTACCCTTGATCCGGCTGCGGTTTGCGAGGAGGCGTTCATAGTCAGGCTGCCCATGGCGCGACCCTTGCCCGCAGAATGCGGAATGCCGTGTCGGTGATGAGGCCCAGAAGCCCGATCGCGGCGATCGCCATGAAGATCACGTCGACCTGGAAGCCGCGCATCGCCTTGAGGCTGATATAGCCGAGCCCGCTCGACGCCGCGACGAGTTCCGCCACGACCAGATAGGTCCAGGCCCAGCCCATGGTGACGCGAAGCGTGTCGAGGATCGCCGGAAGCGCTGCGGGGAAAATGACGTGCCACACCGCCTCGCTGCGCTTTGTGCCCAGTGTGTAGGAGGCGTTGACAAGGTCCCTCGATACGCTGCGCGCGCAGTCGGAGATCATCACCAGCTGCTGGAAGAAGGTGCCGAAGAAGATGACTGCGATGCGCTGCTCGATACCGATGCCGATCCACAGGATGAACAGCGGCACGAAGGAAGTCACCGGCAGGTATCGGATGAAGTTGACCAGCGGCTCAAGCGGCGCCTGCACTGCCCGGTAGGTGCCCATCCACAGCCCCAGCGGCACCGCGATCGCCGAGGATACGATGAAGCCCAGGATTACCACCTTGGCACTGGTGAAAGTGTGGTAGAAAAGACTGCCGTCCAGCGACATGCGATAGGCCGTCTGCAGCACGGTTCCGGGCGTCGGCAGGAACATGTTCGGCACGACGCGGCCGTAGGACAAAAGAGCCCATCCGCCGATCACGGCTATCCACATTGCCAATGCGAGCGCGGTTGCGGTGCTGGCGGGAATGTTGGCGAATGGGGTCGTCAGGCGCGTCCACGCCGTTCGCCTCTGTGCCATAAGATGGCCTCCGTAGAATCTAAACGCGAAAACCTGGCTTGGAGAAACGGGGTCGGCCCGGATGAACCAACCCCGGCAATCCCGAAGCTCACTGTTCCCTGATGAAATCGGTATCGAGGATGGTTTTCGAGTCGATCGTCATCTTGAGCTTGCCGGCCTTGCCCCAGACATCCTGGGCGAAGTTCACCAGGTCGGCCGCTTCGCTCTTTTCCGGAGTGCCGAAGAATTCCAGGTTGCGGGCGCGGTCGTAGTAGCGCACGCCCTGGGCGCCGGCCGCGAAATCCTCGGGCTTCTCGAGATAGCCGCCAATGCCCTTGGCCATGATCTCATAGGCCTTTTCCGGATTGGTCTTGATGTATTCGACCGCCTTGTAATAGCCCTTGATCAAAGCCTTCACATCCTCTGGATGCTTCTCGATCAGGTCGCATTTGAGCGCGATCACGTCGACGATCAGGCCAGGCGTCGTCGTGGAGTCGATCAGCACCTTGCCTTTGCCGCCCTTGCGGACTTCGGTGAGGTGCGGCTCCCAGGTCACGGCGGCGGGAACCTGGCCGGCGATGAAGGCCGTCGCGGCGTCGTCGGCGGTCATGTTGGTGACGCTGACATCGTCCTCTGTCATGCCTTCCTTTTTCAGGAGCACGTTGAACCAGAATTCGGAAACGGAGCCCTCATTCAGGGCGACGGGCTGGCCCTTCAGATCCTTGAGCGACTTGACGTCGGCCTGCGTGACGACGCCGTCGCCGCCATGGCTGTCGTCAAGCGCCACGACATATTTGAAGCAGAGGTCGTCGGAGCGGTACTTCATCAGTTCGTCGACTGTGGATGCCGCGCCATCGAGATCGCCGCCGGCGACCGCCGCCATATAGAGCGCCGATTCTTCGATCACTTTCAGATCGACATCAACGCCGGCCTCCTTGAAGTAACCGAGGTCGCGGGCAAGAAAGAGCGGCCCGTAGCCGACCCAAGTGGTCATGCCGAGGCGGATGGCGCCCGCGTCAGCGGGAGCGGCAAGCCCCAGGCCGAGCAGGCCCGCGCCGACCGCGGTCAGCAGGCAATTGCGGAATGTCTTCATTGTCGTGGTTCCCCATGGCTGTTGCTGGCATCGGCCCATTCGAATGGCGTATGCCAGGCTGTCGTTTCGGCAGCCGCTCTCTTGTTATGCGTCGCCCTCCCAGGCGGGCCTTGTTCTAGGTCCCGCAAGAGAGCATCCGGGCCGGGTCGCCAAAAGAAGTCTTTTTCTGTCCTTTGCTTCGCCGAAACCGAAGCAGCAGCCCTTCCCTTGTCGTTGAACTCGAATTGACGGCGCCAGGCGATTGCGGTTCCGGCGGACTTGCCAATGACCGCGGGCCGGCGTCCGCTGCGATGCAGACCGCCGATTAGAAAGCAAACTATTTGCGGATTTGCCGCTGGGGCACCGCCGTATGACTATTCGGCGGCCACTCTGACACCCGATTTATCGGCGAGCAGAACGGCGATCCCATCGACGGCCTGCGCCGCCCGCTTCAGGATTAGGTCGGACCGGAGCACACCATCGGTAAAATCCTTGTCGGTGGCATAGACAGCCGTCGGCAGCGTGAAGGCTTCGAAGAAGCCGAACAGCGGCCGCAGCTGGTGCTCCACGACCAGGGCATGTCGCCCACCGCCTCCGGTCGCGGTCAGCAGCACCGGCTTGCCCCTCAGCGCCGGCGGATCGATCAGATCGAAGAAATGCTTGAACAGCCCGGTATAGCTGCCCTTGTAGGTCGGCGAGCCGACCACGAGCACGTCGGCGGCGATGACCTGCGCCAGGATCGCCTGCCCCTGCTCATCGAGATCGCGCGACCATTTGGCTGCGCCCAGCGACGGGCCGACATCGTCGATGTCATAGGTGTGCCCCGTCAGGCCATGGCGCGTGGCGACGTCCTGGACGACGAGATCGACGAAGCTGCGCGTCTTCGACGGGCGGGTGATGTTGCCGGAAAAGCCGACGATTGCTGGGCTGGACATGGAACGGACCTCCAGGGTGCTCCGGATTGACATTTGGGCGGCCCTGCCGGCCGCCGCTGGGCGAAAGCTTGGCCGAGGCCGACCGGCCTCGGCGGGACGCGCGATCAGCTCCAGGCGTGCAGCGGCGGCTTCTCGCCGTTGAGGAAATACTTGCCGAGGATCGAATATTTCCAGCGCACCGGATCGTGCAGCGTGTGGGTGCGCGCATTGCGCCAGTGACGGTCGAGATTGTGCTCGGCGAGCGTCGAGCGCGTGCCCGCCAGTTCGAACAGCTTGTTGGTCGCCGCGATCGCGATCTCGGTCGACAGGATCTTCGCTTCCGCGGTGACGATCTGCGCATGCGCCACCGTCTCGGCGGTCGGCTCGGCGACTGCGCGGTCGATGGCATGGCCGGCCTTTTCGAGCAACGCCTGGGCAGCATGCAGGCGAAGCGTCAGGTCGCCGACCGCCTGGATCGTGTAGGGATCGTCCCAGGCATTGTCGACGCCGCTGTCGATCCAGGCGCGGCTCCTGGTCCTGACGAAGTTGACCGTTTCGTCGATCGCCGCCTGTGCTATGCCGGTGTCCACCGCCACCTGGATGATCTGGAAGATGGCGCCGTCTGCGGTCGGCTTGTCGTAACCCTTGTAACCTGGCACCAGATGCGTCTTCGGCACCTTGACGTTGTCGATGATCACGGTGCCCGACAGCGTCGTGCGCTGGCCGAAGCTCGACCAGTCGTCGATCACGGTCAGGCCGGGCGCGCCGCGATCGGCGATCGCGTACCAGGCCCGGCCCTCGTCGTCGAGCGCAACGATCGGCACCAGATGGGCAAGCAGCGCGCCAGAGGAATAGAATTTCTGGCCGTTGACGATGACATGGTCGCCGGCATCGGTGAACTTGGTTTCGAAATCGGCCGCGCGCTTGGAGCCGAATTCGGAAAAGGCGTTGCCGAACCGCGTCCCCTTCAGCACTTCGGCAAAGAGCAGCGCCTGCTGGTCCTTGTCGGAGACGGTGCGGATGGCCGCAACGACGCCGAGATGGTTCTGCGCGATCTGGCCGATCGAGGAATCGGCCGCCGAGATGATCTCGATCACCTTGGCCAAAGTCGCGTAGGACACTTCCGGTCCGCCGAACGCCTTCGGCACATTGATCGACCACAGGCCGCTCTGCGAGAACTGGTCGAGCTCGGCCACCGGCCAGATCCGCTCGCGATCGCGCTTGGAGGAATCCTTGACAAACTCGGCCGCAAGGCGATGCGCGACCGCGATCGCTTCGGCGTCGTCCTTGATGATATGCGCGGCGGTAGTCGGACGCGGCACCGGTGGAACGGCGGTCGCTGCTTTGTCGGTCTTGACGTTTGACACAGTCATTTCATGGCTCCTTGGGATTTCGGTTCACACGACGGCGTGGAGATGTGTTGGTTGGGCGGGCGAAGGCTGTTGTCCGAGATAGAAGGCGCGCACATCCTCGCGCTGGCGCAGGCTGGCGGCGGCGCCGGAGAGAACCGAGACCCCGTTCTCGAGCACCGTGGCATGATCGGCATAGCCAAGCGCGACGGCCGAATTCTGCTCGGCGACCAGGATCGACAGGCCGGCCTCCCGGTTCAGCTTCCTAAGCGTCTGGAAGATGTCCTGGACGATGAGCGGGGCGAGCCCCATCGACGGTTCGTCGAGGACGAGCAGGCGCGGTCGCGACATCAGCGCCCGGCCGATCGCCGTCATCTGCTGTTCGCCGCCCGAGGTCAGGCCCGACAGGGTCCGCCGCTTTTCCCGCAGGCGGGGGAAATAGGCATAGACCCGTTCCAGATCCCGATTGATCTCGGCGCGGCTGCCGCTGCGGCCGATGCCACCGGAAACCAGGTTCTCCTCGACGCTGAGGCTCTTGAAGCAGTGGCGGCCTTCCAGCACCTGGACGAGCCCGGCGCGCACCAGGTCGCCCGGCTGCCGCCGTGAGACGTCCCCGCCATCGTAGCGGATAGTGCCCGCATTGACCTGGCCACGCTCGGCTGGCAGCAGGTTGGAGACAGCTTTCAGCGTGGTGGTCTTGCCGGCGCCGTTGGCGCCGAGCAGCGCCAGCATCTCGCCTTGCCTGATCTCGAAGCTGACGCCGTGCAACGCCGTGATGGCGTGATTGTAGGTGGCGTGGATATTGTCCACGGCGAGGATGACGTCATTGCCCGGCATCGCGCGCTTCCCTGATGTGTGCGAAGTGGATGACCGGGCGTCGCAGTATAGTCCGGCGCCCGGTCCGTTGGATCAGTTGGTGGCGGCCACCGCTTCGGCATCGGCTGCGGTGCGCGGCTTGATGCCCTTCTCGGCCGCATAGGCCTCGGCCGACTTTTCGATGATCGGCCTGAGCAACGCCCAGTCGGGGGCGATCCAGTCGGAGACGACGTTCCACTTCTTGCCGTCCCACTGCTGGAAGGTCACGTAGCCTTCGCCTTCATGGTTGTCCCAGCTGACATTGATGGAGTGGAACAGGTCCTTGGCGCCGAGCGCCTCGACCTTGGCCGGGTCGAGCTTGAGGTGCTCGAAGCCCCAGCGGACCTCGTCGCCGGTCAGGGTGCGATGGCCGAACTTCTCCTGCGCGATGCGGATCGCCTCGACATTGAGGATGCCGTTGACGATGCCGAGATTATGATAGACCGAGCCGATGCGCGACTTGTCCTCGAGGTTGCCCTTGCCGGCGCCGTAGACGGTCTTCACGATCTCCTGCACAACCGGATAGGTGTTGCCCGAAGCCTGCGTGGTGATCGCGGTGTAGCCCTTGGCGGCGTCGCCGGCCGGGATGACGTCTTCTTCCGAATTCGACCAGACATTGCCGATGATGTGGTCGACCGGATAGCCGACCTTCACCGCCGTCTTCAGCGCCACCGGGTTCATCACGCCCCAGCCGCGCAACACGACGAAGTCCGGCTTGGCGCGGCGGATCGTCAGCCATTGCGACTGCTGCTCGTTGCCGGGGTGCGGTACCTCGATCTGCTGCACGGTGAAGCCGTATTTCTGCGCCAGGAGCTCGTAGATCGGGATCGTCTCCTTGCCATAGGGCGAGCCGTGATAGAGCACGACGATCTTCTTGCCCTTCAGCTTGTCGATGCCGCCTTCCTTGGCGGCGATGTAGTTCACGATGCCGGAGGTCTCGCTGTAGGGGTTGAGCAGCAGCGGGAAGACATAAGGGAAGACCCGCCCGTCGGTGGAGTCGGTGCGGCCGTGATTGACCGTGATCAGCGGCACCTTGTCGGCGGTGATGCGGTCGATCATGGCGTAGGCGATGCCGACCGAGAGCGGATTCCAGGCGGCAGCGCCGGCATGGCTTTTCTGACGCTCGTAGCATTCGACGCCGCGCTCGACCTCATACTGGGTCTCGCACTCGTCCCATGTCAGCTTGACGCCGTTGACGCCGCCGTCGCGGATGTTGATCAGGTTGAGATAGTCGATGAAGCCGCCGAAGAAGCCGGTGCCGCCGGCCGCATAGGGCCCGACGCGATAGCTCTGCAGCGGGAAATATTGCTCGTCGGCATGGGCGGCCGGCAAGGCCACCGACACGGCCAGCGCCGCCGAGATGGCAATCGCCTTGACTGTGCTGAGGAAGGTCATGGTTCGAGGTTCTCCAGTATGGGCCTTGGTTTGGCCTGGTTCATTCTCTGAATGCTTGCAGTGTTGGAGCGCAGGGCTGCCAACCGGTCTCAGCTCGATTGCCAGGCGAGCGAGAGCCGTCTCCGGACCCTGTCCCAGAGGGCGACCAGCCCGTCCGGTTCCAGGATCAGAAAGAGGATGATGAGCGCGCCGAGCACGATGCGCTGGCTCATGTCGAGCACGCCGGAATCGAAGAGGTCGCCGAGCAGGAAGCCGCCGAGGCGCGACAGCACCAGCGGGAAGACGACGATAAGCGCTGCACCCAGGAAAGCCCCGCGTATCGAGGCGAGCCCGCCGATGATGATGATGAACAGGATCTGGAACGAGCGGTCGAGGTCGAAGCCCGCCGGCTCGACGGTCCTGAGATAGGCGAACGCCCAGATGACGCCGGCGACGCCGATGATGAAGGACGAGATGGCGAAGGCGAGCAGCTTCGTCTTCAGCACCGGAATGCCGATGATGCGCGCCGCCGTGTCGTTGTCGCGGATGGCGATGAAGTTGCGTCCTGTCTGCGAGGTGACCAGCCGATGGGCGAGGAAGGTGAGGACGACGACGACTGTAAGCGCGAAGAGATAACGACCGACCGCGCCGTCAAACTCGAAGCCGGCGATGGAAAGCTTCGGCGCGTCGATGACGCCTGACGCCGAGTCGTTGGAGAACCAGCTGAACTTGGTTAGCGCCCATTGCACGAAGAACTGCGCGGCAAGTGTCGAGACCGCCAGGTAGAAGCCTTTCAGCCGCAGGCTGGGCAGGCCGAAGACGATGCCGATCGCGGCAGCCACGAGGCCGGAAAGGATGATGCTGGCGACGAGCGGCAGGCCTTCGATACGCAGGTTGAAATTATAGGCGGCGAAAGCGCCGGCCGCCATGAAGGCGGCGCTGCCGAGCGACACCTGGCCGGCATAGCCGGTGAGGATGTTCAGCCCCACGCCCGCCAGGCTGAGCGCCAGGAAAGGCAGGAGGATCGCCTCGAACAGGTAGGAGTTGCCGATCAGCGGGATGACGACATAGGCGAAGGCGATGAGGAGCAGCGGCGCCAGCCATTTCGGCAGCGCGGCGGCCGGAGACAGTTGCGTGGCGATGGCGCTCATCGTCAGACCCTTTCGACAAGCTTCTGGCCGAACAGGCCTGATGGGCGGATGAGCAGGAAGACGAGCGCCACGACATAGGCGAACCAGCTTTCGATGCCGCCGCCGAAATAGTCGCCGATATAGACCTCGGCGAGCTTCTCGCTGGCGCCGATCAGAAGCCCGCCGACGATCGCGCCGAGGATGGAATCGAAGCCGCCCAGCACCAGCACCGGCAGCGCCTTGAGCACCACCAGCGAGAGCGAGAACTGGACGCCGAGACGCGCGCCCCAGAGCAGTCCGGCCACCAGCGCGACGAGGCCGGCCGCGGCCCACACGCTCGCCCAGATCAGCGGCAGCCTGAGCCCGACGGCTAAAGCGGCGAACTGATCGTCGGCCACGGCGCGGAAGCTCAAGCCGATGCGGGTGTAGCGGAAGAACAGCGACAAGAGCAGCACCATGGCCGCAGCCACCGCGGCGGCAAAGATGTCGAACTGGCTGATCAGCACACCGCCGACTTCCAGCGGCACGTCCTCGATGCCGAGCTCGAGGCCGTGGACTTGCGTGCCCCAGATGAGCTGGGCGGCGCCCTCAATGATATAGGAGAGGCCGAGCGTAGCCATGAACAGCGTGATCGGCGGCTTGTTGGTCAACGGCCTCAGCACCGTGCGCTCGATGCCGATGCCGAGCGCCACCATGATGGCGAAGGTGACGGCCAAGGCCAGCGCGAACGGGACGCCGCGCTCGACCAGGCTGACGAAGGTCAGCGCCGCAAACAGAAGCAGTGCGCCTTGCGCGAAATTGAGCACGCCGGAGGTCTTGTAGATCAGCACGAAGCCGATCGCGACCAGCGAGTACATGACACCCGACAGCAGGCCGCCGGTCAGCACTTCGAGGAAGAACTGGTAGTCGAAGTCGCCGATCATATGTCTGCCCCCTCTTCATTGTCGGAGGCGACGCCGAGATAGGCGTCGATGACGCGCTGGTCGTTCCTAACCTCGTCCGGCGTGCCGTCGGCGATCTTGCGCCCGTAGTCGAGCACCGCGATGCGGTCCGACAGGCCCATGACGACGCCGACATCGTGCTCGATCAGCACGACGGTGGTGGCGAAGCGGTCGCGCGCCGCGCGCACATAGGCCGCCATCTCGCTCTTCTCGCCCGCCGTCATGCCGGCCATGGGCTCGTCGAGCAAAAGCAGCCGCGGTTCGGCGACCAGCGCCCGGGCAAGCTCGGCGCGCTTCTGCAGGCCATAGGGTAGCGTGCCGGCCAGCCGGTCGCGGACGTCGGTCAAGTGCAGGAATTCGAGAACCTGGTCGGCGCGCCCGCGCTGCTCCTGCTGCTCGCGGCGGGTGCGGCCTATGCCGAGTATCTGTCCGGCGAAGTTGGATCTTGTCCTGTAGGCAAGGCCGGATGCGACATTGTCGAGGACGCTGAGCCCCTTGAACAGAGCGAGATTCTGAAAGGTACGGGCGACGCCCAGACGCGCCAGCCGTTGCGTCGGAACCTGGACATAGCGTGCGCCATCGAGCCGGACGTGGCCGCGATCAGGCCGGTAGACGCCGCTGATGACATTGATCAGCGAGCTCTTGCCGGCGCCGTTCGGGCCGATGATGGCGCGTATTTCACCCGGTCGAACCGACAGATCGACATCCGCCAGCGCCACCACGCCACCGAAAGACAGCCCTATGCCCTCAAGGGCAAGAAGCGGCGCGGCATCTTCCGCCGCAGGCTGTCGAGGCCTGTCGCCGTGAGCCTGCCGCTGAGCGGCCGGCAGCCCTTGCGCGAAGACCTCCGGCGCATAGACCGAAGCCTCGATCGCCCCGAAAGCATGGTTGGATATCGGCATTCCATCGTTCCCCAACTGTAGAAGGCACGCACGGTCCCGGCCGCGCGCCCGACCGGCGCGCGGTTCATCATCGTCGGCTGGCCGGAGGATCTCCGGCCGGCGGCTGGCGTTGTTATTCGGCGGCGAGCGCCGCCGCGGCTTCCGCGTTTTCCAGCTCGCGCACGAGCGGGATGACATGCTTGCCGAAATACTCGACCTCTTCCTGGAAGTGCAGGAAGCCGAGCAGGATGAGATCGGCGCCGGCGCGCTTGAGGTCGACGATGCGCTCGGCTACCTGTTTCGGCGTGCCGATCAGGTTCGAGCGGAAACCGTCATTGTACTGCACCAGATCGTCGAAGGACGACTTCGCCCAATTGCCCTCGCCTTCCGGCGAAGCCTTGCCGGCGTTCTTGACCTCGTGGCCGAAGGCATTGACGGCCTCAGGATTTGCCTTGGCGATGATCTCGGCCAGCACCGCCTTTGCCTCTTCCTCAGTCTCGCGCACGATGGCGAAAGCGTTGACGCCGACCTTGACCGAGTGGTTGTTGGCCTTGGCTTTGGCCTGGATGTCGTCGACCTGCTTGGCGATCTCGGCGGGCATGTTGCCATTGGTGAAGTACCAGTCCGAAACGCGCGAGGCCATGTCGCGCGCGGCGCGCGACGAGCCGCCCTGGAAGATCTCCGGCAACGGCTTCAGCGGCTTCGGCTTCAGCGAATACTGGTTGAAGCGGTAGAAGTCGCCACGGAAGGTGAAGCTGTCCTCGGTCCAGATGCCGCGCAGCGCGCGGATGAATTCTTCCGAGCGGCGATAGCGCTCGTCATGGTCGAGCCAATGCTCGCCGATGGCGTGGAATTCGCCGCGGAACCAGCCAGAAACGAGATTGATGGCGACGCGGCCGCCGGTCAGATAGCTGATGGTGGCGAGCTGCTTCGCCGCCAGCGCCGGGTTCCACGGCCCCGGCAGGATCGCCGCGATCACCTTCAGCGTCTTGGTGGCGGCGAGCAGGTCGTGGCTGAACGATACCGACTCATGCTGTTCGTCGGCGCCGTAACCAGCCGTGAAGCGGATCTGGCTCAGCGCATAATCGAAGCCCGCCTGCTCGGCGATCTGCGCCAGCTTGCGGTTGTACTCGGCCGAGTGGTTGGTCCTCTGCTCGATGTTCGAAATGACAAGGCCACCCGAGACGTTCGGCACCCAATAGGCGAATTTGACTGCGTCGCGATCGTTCTGCGGCATGGAGATCTCCCGGTTTGGCCTGTCCCAACGATTGATCCGGACGTGGCCGGATTTCGTCGCTAATTATTAGTCTACTGAGTATATATACAAAGTAGGATTTTCCGTTTTGATGGCCCTGCCCGGACGGAAATACCAATTCGCTTGCCTGCACCGTCGTGGATTTTCAGCGCCCGCTCACGAACGACGACAGGGCGCCGAGCCGGCTTTCGATCTCGGAGGCGACCGCTTGCGCGTGACGCGCCACTTCCGGCAGGCCCATCAGCTCGCCGAAGGTGCCGCGTGCCAATGGTCCGGCAATGAAAAGGCCGGGCACAGGCCCGCCGTCCGGACCGACGGCGCGACTGTCGCGCCCGGTTGCAATGCCGAGCCCATGGCTGTCGATCCGGATCAGGCCGGCATCGCCAAGCGAGCGCAGCGCCGGATTGATCCGCAGCGTCTTGCCATGCGCCGGCCCCGTTGTGTTGATCACCGCGTCGAAATGCATCGTCTCGAATTGCCTTTGACCGCGCCGGCGCAAAGTAATGGCCAGGCCGTCTCCGTCGTCGTTCGAGGCCACAAGGCTCGCGGCGATACTATCGAACGTGCCCTCGGCGCGGCGGCGATCGAGCACCGCCTCGACCTGCGGCGCGATGCGGAAGCGATGCACGTCCCAGAACGCGCGCAGCCGCCGCACCAGCCGGGTGCGCTGATCTTCCTTGAGAGCGGACCAGATCACCGGTCCCTGCAGCCGCAGCTGATCGAAGACTGACTGCCAATTGACGCCGCGGGCATCGGCCGCTGCCAGCGTCGAGCGGATATTTTCGAGCAATCCGAGCGCGGTCGTGGCCGGCATGGCAGTGAAATCGCCAAAAGGTTCGCCACGTACTCGCGGGTGCCCGCGCGAACGCAATCCATGGCGTGACACGGCCAGGATGCGCCCGCGATGGCCGCGGCGATCGAGCTCGGCGACGGTGTCGGCCGAGGTCAGGCCGGAGCCGACGATCAGCACCGACGCTTCGGGAGCGATCGAACCGAGCGCATCGCCAGAGTAGACATCGGCAACGAAACCCTCCGCATCGGCGATCGACTCCAGCGCGACCGGAACATCGGGCGACGGGTGCGTCATGGCGAGAACCACTATGTCGGCGGCGATCGGTTGACCGGAAGCGGTCACGATCCAGCCGTCGCCGTCGCGCTTCACGTCGCTGGCACGATCTCGAACATGGCGGATCGCTCCGCTGGCGATATGCGGCGCCAGTTGCTCGGCAACGTAGTGGCCGAAGACCTGGCGCCTGGGAAAGATGTCGCCGTTACGCCATACCGCATCCGGGTCGCGCTCGGCCTCGCCGCCATGCGCCAGCCAGTGCGAAAAATGCTCCGGCTCGTCCGGCGACAGGCTCATCCTGGACGCTGGCACGTTGACGCGATGCGACGGCTCCTCGCTGGAATACGCCAGCCCGCCGCCCAGGAACGGACGCGGCTCTATGATTGTGATCAATGGCCGGGCGGATTGGCGCGCCAGATGCCAGGCCACGGCTGCGCCGGTAAAGCCGCCGCCGAGAACGACAACATGGCTTCGCGGCCGGGGCGGCAGCGCGTTCACGAGGCGCTGGCGAGCGATTTCGGACGATGGTCGCCGGCGATCGTTTCGCCGAAAGGACCGGTGTTGACGGACGAGCCGGGCGCCTTGACCGGATGTTCGGTCGGCAGATGCGGCAGCACCAGCTCGCCAAAGCGGTAGGCTTCTTCAAGATGCGGGTAGCCGGACAGGATGAAGGTATCGATGCCGAGCCGCTGGTATTCGTCGATCCGCTCCGCAATGGTATCGGGGTCGCCGACCAGCGCCGTGCCGGCGCCGCCGCGCACCAGGCCGACGCCGGCCCACAGGTTCGGCGCGATCTCGAGCTTGGACCGGTCGCCGCCATGCAGCGCGCTCATCCGCGCCTGGCCGACCGAGTCCATGCGCGCAAAAACCTTCTGCGCCGAGGCGATGGTCGCATCGTCGAGACGGCTGATCAGCCTGTCGGCCGCCGCCCAGGCTTCCTCGGTGGTTTCGCGGGCGATGACATGCAGGCGAATGCCGAAGGAGAGTTTGCGCCCGGCTTTTTCGGCGAGCTCGCGCACGCCGTCGAGCTTGCGCGCGACATCGGCGGGCGGTTCGCCCCAGGTCAGGTATTTGTCGATCTCCTGCGCCGCCACGGTCGATCCCGCATCGGAAGATCCGCCGAAATAGAGCGGCGGATAGGGCGTCTGCACCGGCGGGAACAGGAGACGACCATCCTCGATGCGGAAATGCTTGCCCTGATGCTCGACCGTCTCGCCGCTCAGCACGCGCTTGTAGATCTGCAGGAATTCCTGCGTCACCTCATAGCGCTCGGCATGCGACAGGAAGATGCCGTCGCCCTTGTTCTCAAGCGGGTCGCCGCCGGTGACGACATTGATCAGCAGCCGTCCGTTCGAGATACGATCGAGCGTTGCCGTCATGCGCGCCGCGAGCGTCGGCGACTGCAGCCCGGGCCGCACCGCGACGAGGAAGCGCAGCCGCTTCGTCAGCGGCGCCAAGGCCGATGCGATCACCCAGGAATCCTCGCAGGACCTACCCGTCGGCAGGAGCACGCCGTAGTAGCCAAGCGTGTCGGCCGCCTGCGCCACTTGCGTCAGATAAGGCAGGTCGACCGCCCGGCCCCCTTCCGAGGTGCCAAGATAGCGGCTGTCGCCATGGGTCGGCAGGAACCACAGGACTTTGATGCGATCGGGGGTTTCATGAACCATGCCTGTTTGTTCCTATGGCGTGAAACTGCCTCGACGTGGCCGTGAAGCATCGCCCTATAGGGTATTATTCCACTAAATCTGTAGAGATAGATTATTCCAATTCGGCCGCCTGCTTCGGAAATTTTTCTCGGGCAGTCAAACCGCGCGACCGCTCTAAGGCGTGTTGAGATTCAGGTCAGGCCGCGCCGGAGTCGAAGACGGGCGCGAAGCGACCAAACTGGGTGGTTTCCGAGAACCGGAGCGGAGCGTACTTTTCGTACGTGAGCACCGGAAGCGCAGAAAACCGCCATTTGCAGGCCGGTCTCACCTGAATATCAACGCGCCTTAGTCTGAAGAGTCACGCAGCAGCAGGCGCGAGCCGACCTCGACGATCGATCTGATCGCGGGGAGCAGTTCCTGGCCCAATGACGTCAGCTCATATTCCACCGTTGGGGGCGACGTCGGCATGACGTGGCGGGTCAGGACGCCACGCTGCTCAAGGTCACGCAGCCGGGTCGTCATGACCTTTGCCGAGATGAAGGGATTATCGCGGCGCAATTCCGAGAACCGGCGCGGGCCTTCGCTCAAGGACCAGAGCACCTCCGGCGTCCAGCAGCCGCCAAGCAGAGCCATGCACCGCGACATCGGGCAGCCCAGAGGCGCCTTTACCGTCTTTCGTACCTTGAGAACCATCGCCCATCCTTCACCGGCAGTTTCCAGCTGGTTACCGGAAAATGCAGGTAACCACAAGATACGTGGTTTCACCTGGTAACTATGGTCGCTATGTAAACGCTCCCGTATCCAATCCCAACCATGAAATGGACTGAACAATGTACGCAGTAACTGGAGCAACAGGACAACTGGGCCGCCTCGTGATCGAGGCGCTGCTGAAGACCATTCCCGCCGACCGGATCGTCGCGGCGGTTCGCAACCCTGCAAAGGCCAACGATCTGGCCGAACGCGGCGTGATCGTGCGCGAGGCCGACTACAGCCGGCCCGACACGCTCCGTTCGGCGCTGGCCGGCGTCGAGAAACTGCTCTTGATTTCCTCGACCGAAGTCAGCGGCCGCCTTCCGCGGCATCGTGCCGTGATCGACGCTGCAAGAGCGGCCAGCGTTTCGCTGATCGCCTATACGAGCATGCTGCACGCCGACACGTCGCCCGCGACGCTCGCGATCGAGCATCGGCAGACGGAGGAGGCCATCGCGGCCTCGAGCCTGCCCGCCGTGATACTGCGCAATGGCTGGTACGCCGAAAACCATCTCATGGCGCTCCCGGCAGCGCTTGAGCACGGCGCCTTCGTCGGCGCCGCGAAGGACGGGCGCTTCTCGTCCGCGGCGCGGCAGGACTATGCCGAGGCCGCGGCCACGGTGCTGACGGCCAGCGACCAGGCGGGGAAGACTTATGAACTCGCCGCAGACCATGCCTTCACATTTGCCGAGCTTGCGATGGAGGTCTCGCGGCAATCGGGCAAGACGATCATCTACAACGACCTGTCCGAGGCAGACTACAGGGATGTGTTGACGGGCGCCGGCCTGCCAGCCGATCTCGCCGCACTTCTGGCCGACGCCGCCGCCTCGCGCGGGGCGCTGTTCGACGACGGTGGCGCGCTGAGGCGGCTGATCGGTCGTCCGACCACCTCGATGCAGAGCCTCGTCGCGACCTCCTTGCACGGCTGAGCCAGGCGCTCAGCCGATGTCACG
This sequence comes from Mesorhizobium sp. M2E.F.Ca.ET.209.01.1.1, assembly GCF_004010375.2. Taxonomy (NCBI): domain Bacteria; kingdom Pseudomonadati; phylum Pseudomonadota; class Alphaproteobacteria; order Hyphomicrobiales; family Phyllobacteriaceae; genus Mesorhizobium; species Mesorhizobium sp. M2E.F.Ca.ET.209.01.1.1. The sequence goes on from NZ_SADP02000027.1 coordinate 16,178, forward strand.
TCGCTGGCGTGGCAGGCCCAAGCCCACGCGTCAGCTCCTGCGGAAATCCGCACGACCGGCTTGAGGGATCGTTCACCGCACGATGCACGGCTTCGGCTACATCCTACCGCGTGTCGACGAGATCAAAGCTGCCCTGGAGGGGGGCAGCTGAAGTATTTCGGTGGACATCCCACAACGCGTGCGAACGCCGTGCTGAATGCGCTCGACGATTGAAAGCCGATCGCCAAGGCGATCTCCCCAACGCTCCGCGTTCCGCGGCGCAGCTCATCCTTGGCCACGGCCATCCTCCACTGCAGCAGGTATTCGATAGGGCCTGTTCCCACGACCTTGCGGAATCTGGTAGCAAATGATGACCGGGAAACACCGCAAAGCCGAGCTAGATCCGCAACGGTCCAGTTGTGGGCAACGTCTTTGTGCATTGCAGAAAGAGCGCGCGAGGTTACCGGATCGGCAAGGCCGGCGAGCAGGCCTGCATGCTCTTCATCCGCTTGCGGCACTCTTGTCCGCAATATCTCCACAAGGATCAATTCAACCAAGCGTGCGATGATAAATTCGCTGCCGGGTCCAGGATATCTGGATTCTGTCTCGTTCATCGACAACAGCGAGCGCACGCGGCCCGAGGATGTGTCATCGGCCAGTATATGGACGAAGGATGGCAGCAGACCGGTCAAAAGATTCTCATTGGCCGTATCGAAGCTGAACCGGCCCGCATGCAAGGTAACGGGGGAGTCCGTGCCCTCACCGAGCCGCAGACGAGGATTCTTCGTCGCGGCGACCGCCGCTTCGCTGTCCACCGGCTCTATCGACGGGTCCGATGTGAGAGTGAATGGCGCGGAAGTCCGGATCAGGACGAAATCCTCGCGTTGCAGCAGCACGGGTGAATGAGCGGACCGGACCAGCTGACACTCGCCTTGCTCGACCCAGCAAAACAGAAGATCGTCTCTCTTTCGAAACGACAGAGCCCATCGGCCTGAAGCTTCGAGCCCTCCCCATAATGTTGCGCGCGGCCGAAGCAAGCCAATGAGATCGAGGAATGGATCCATGACGGATTGGACGAGACGTAAACTCTTTCGGGGTTTTGATTATCGACCGTACGGCGCCGCAGACATATATTCCCTGAGCGCGTTGAACGTCAATTGCGCGTTTCACTCCCATGCTTGGGGCAAACACGAAAACATTCGAGGATTTATCATGGCTATCGATAGTCTTGAACGACGGTGGGACGCCTATCTCGCCGCCTACGGCCCAATCGCCGCAGCCGAACGCGAGCGCCTTCTTAAGCAGAGCGTTTCCGACGACGTCGTGTTCACGAACCCGGGTGGAGAAGGCAAAACCCGCAACGGCCTCATCGCGCATATCGAGGATTTCCAGAGGAAGATGCCGGGAACGTACTTCAAGACCGACAAGGTCTTTGTTCACCACGGCGAATTGCTGGCCATATGGTCTATGTACAAGAGCGACGATACTAAGATCGCAACCGGCTACAATTTTGTCCGCCCTGATAAAGATTACCGTTTCAGCTATATGGCCGGCTTTTTTTGAAACCACCTTCCGCACGACCAAACGCGCGCGCTCAAGGCCGAGCCCAGCTGGCTTCCATGACATGGCGGCTCCGGGCGAGAAGCTGAACCGGCGGCTTCTCGCTGCTCAGGGCCGAAGTTCTGCGCGAGGCGAGACGGACGTGTCTTCGCCTCGAACGGTGAGCGGCAGCCGCAGTTGCACGGACCTCGCCTCTACGAGAGCCGGCCGCGCAGTGGCCTGAAGAACGCACGCACCTCTTCAGCGAGCAGGTCCGGCTGCTCCAGAGCGGCGAAATGCCCGCCCACAGTCATGGTCGTCCATCGCTCGACGTTGAACACACGCTCCATCCAGGACCGCGGCGGCATCGGCAGCTCTTTTGGAAAGACCGCTACGCCCAGCGGCGGCACCACCACTTCACCCGCCCGGAAGGTCAGCGGCTGAAGCCGGTTCTCCTTATAGAGCCTGAGCGAATGGGCCAGGCTGTCGCTGAACCAGTAGAGCGAGATGTCGGTCAGCAGCGTATCAAGCGAAATGCAACTCTCAAGGTCGCCGCCGCAATCGCTCCATGAGCGGACCTTCTCGACGATCCAGGCGGCAAGACCGACCGGGGAATCGTTGAGCGAAAACGCGAGCGTTTGCGGCTTCGTCGCGTGCAGCGCGCCGTAGGCGCCTTCCAGCGCCGACCAGTATGCCCGCTTGTCGAGGAAGGCCTGTTCTTCGCCAGTCAATGGCTGCGCCTGTTCGAGCCACGGCTGGAAGCTGGCGGGCACGTAGTTGAGATGAACGCCCAAGACGCTGTCCGAATAGAGACGCGCCAGCCAGATCGACACGCCGGCACCAATATCGCCGCCCTGCGCGCCGAAGCGATCATATCCGAGCATCGCCATGAGGCCTCGCCACAGGCCCGCGATCTCGCGCGAACTGGTGCCGGCCTTTTGCGGCGGAGCGGAAAAGCCATAGCCGGGGAGCGAAGGCACGACGACATGGAAGGCGTCCGCCGGATCGCCGCCATGCGAACCTGGATCGGCAAGCATCGGCATCAGATGTTCGAACTCGACGAACGAGCCGGGCCAGCCGTGAGTCAGAATGAGCGGCATCGGCGAAGGCCCGGTGCCAGGCTGGTGCAGGAAGTGGATGTCCTGGCCTTCCACACGCGCCATGTAGTGCGGCAGCGCGTTGAGCCGCGTCTCCTGCGCTCGCCAATGGAACCGATGCCGCCAGTGATCGACGAGATGCGTCATGAACGACAAGCCGGCCCCATCCTCCCAGGAGTCGGGCGCAACGACCGAAGGCCACCGGGTGCGCGCCAGCCTGTCTTGAAGATCCCGCACGACGGCGTCCGGTATGTCGATATGAAAGGGCCCGACTGTCATCCATCCTCCAGCGAACGATCGCCGATCAAAAATTTTCGCCCCTCGCTGTCGGTCTCTGCTGGCGAGCCAGCAGGGCGGCCAAGATCGGGCGATTGGCCAAAATCTGGCGCGGAGCGGTCGGCTTCCTAGCCGTCGTCAGGAGTTTGGTGACGAGCCGAGTTGGCGGATTACATCTTGCCGGCTGTCGTTCCCACCTCCGACGGCGTGGTCGCGAAAGCGACAAACCGTTCCTTACAGGGCTTCGTAGAGTTCCAGCGGCAACCCATCCGGGTCGCGGAAAAAGGTAAACCGTTGGTCTGTATATGGGTCGATCCGGATTGGCTCGACGGCAACGCCGGCGGCTTCCAGGCGCATAATTACGGGGTCAAGATTCGCGACGGCGAATGCCAGATGCCTGAGGCCTGTCGCCTCTGGATGGGACGGCCTCGTCGCTGGCGCAGGGAAGGAGAACAATTCCAGCTGGACGGACCCGATCCGCAGATCCGCCTTCCATGATTGCCGCTCTTCCCGATAGACCTCCCGGATCACATCGAGGCCGAGGAGTTCGACGTAGAACCGTCGCGACCGCTCGTAGTCGGTGCAGATGAGCGCGACGTGGTGAATAGCGTTCAGCATGCCAAGGACTCTAGCCAAGTTAGGAGGCGCCGCACAGACAACGGCAGGTCCGGAGGACGTGCAAGAACTGTTGATTCAATAACTGTTTGATCTCGCAACCGCATAAAGTAAAGCTTCGACCGCGTTCAAAGACGACAGAAGGCATTGCCGCTTTTTGTTCGGGTACCTCATTCGCAAGTCTATTGGGCGACTTGCGACACGGCCGACATCAGTTCCTGCGGGCTTGGCGCCGCAAACATGTATCGCCCGCCCTCGGGGACTTCCGTGAAGCTCCAGCGGACGATCCCCTGTCGGTCCAGCAGGAACTGACCGATCAGTTGTCCGTGTCCCGTCGCCATCATCTGCTCGTCGGCTTCGGTCACTTCGTAGTGGTCCTTCTTGTCGAGGAATTCGCTGGCCGCAAAAGGATCCATGGGACCGGGCAGCTCGCCTGGTATGTCGACCCGCATATCCTTTGCCGCTGCCATCGAGACCTTGTACGGCCAGTTCGTCTCGTCTTGGGTGAATTCGAGATTGGGCAGTCCAAAAGCACGATGCGAAGCGCGTTCAGGGTCGGAGGCCGCAAGCAGATTCGGCATCGGGTGGTAACGGAAATAGAGACGCGCCCGCTCGATCGGCGTGTTGACCACCGTCAGGCTCCCCACGCCCTTTTCGCGCAGCTCCGAATCAAGCCGCGCCTGGGCGGCGATATGGCGCCGGCAGAACGCGCAATGCAGACCTCGAAACAGGCCGACCAGCACCGGTTTTTGTCCGCGAAAGTCGTCAAGCGCAATCTTGCCATCCTGGGTGATGGCGTCGAGCACCACGTTCGGCGCACGGTCGCCCGGTTGAAGCGGTATCAAGTCAATGCGCGCTGACATTGCCAACCTCCCACCCCGGCTAGTCGAGAAAAGGCAGCACCACAAGCCCTTCCGGGTCGAGCCCGTGCTGGGCGCAAATACCCTGCGCCAGGGAAAAGTAGCGTTCGGCCTCGGCCAGATTGTCGAGGTCGAGATTGAGCGTTGCGAGGCCATCATAGCACGGAAACAGCTGTTGGGGCTCGCCCGTTTCGCGGGCTACGTCCAGCGCTTCGTGGAACAAGCCAATCGCGAGTTCCGGACGGCCGTTGCACTGGTGGATTTGCCCAAGCACGATCAACGGCACCGGCAGATGCTCGCGCTGGTCGAGCGCCCGGTCGATCTCGATGGCCTTCTCGGCGGCAGGCACGCCCTCCGTCGGACAGCGATCCGTGAAGGTACAGCAGGCTACCGCCAGATTGGCGAGGAGGCGCGCCTGGTATCCCAAATCACCAATACGGCGCGCCACGTCAAGACCGCGCCGACAGACCTCCATCGCCTTTGTCGGGTCGATGGTCGTGTAAAGCACGCCGAGATTGGTGTAGCCGCGGCAAGCCGTGCCCAGTAGACCGGCGGCTTCGGCTAATTCGATGCTACGCTCGACCTGGCCGACGGCTTCGCGGTCTCGTCCAAGGCGTGCTAACGCGACAGCCTTGGTATTGAGCGCCTCGGCGGTCACGAGAGTGGCATCACGCCCTACCTCGGAGACATGCTCGGTCGTCAGCGTGCGGACGCAATCCAGCGCCGCGTCCGCCCATTTTGCCGCGAGCGCGTTGTCTCCGCTACGGAACGCCTGTCGGCCACGTTCTTGCCACAGATGCGCCTGCTCGACCGGGGCATCCGCTCCATCGAGCAGCGCTGCCGCTTCGGCGTAGCGCGATTCCGAGTTGTCCCGCTTGCCGACGTCCCAGAGCAGCCGACCGATCTTACGCAAAACCCGCGCCGAAGCGACACGATCGGCCGACGCGCGATATGCCTGCAGCACCGTCTCGTAGTGCCGGTGCGCGACGTCGCGGCGGCCTAGCGGGCCGCTCAAGTCGGCAATGCGCTCTGCGATTGCCAGTTTGAGCGGTGTTTGCCCTGTCTCGCCCAACGCAGTCAGCGCTCGCTCGTAGAAACGAAGGGCATCGTCGTTGGCGTATATCATGCGGGCACGATCGCCCGCCGCCTGCAGGTAATGCGCGCCCCTCTCCCGCTCGGCGCTCTGTGCGAAATGATGACCGAGCGCGGTCAAATCCTCGAGCCGTTCCGGCTTGTCGCCGCACAGCTGCTCCAAGGCAGCACCGACCCGCCCGTGGATATCGGTCCGGCGTTGCAGGAGCAGGTTCTGGTAGATCACGTCCTGCAGCAACGTTTGCGTAAAGCGGTAGCTTTGCGACGAGATCGAGCCTGATCCTGCAACTTCCTCGATGATTTCCGCATCGCAAAGCAGTTCGCAGCCGGCCTCCAGCCGGCCGGGGTCGACTGCCACGGCTTTCAGGAGCGTGGCATCGAAGCGCGGCCCGATTACCGCGGCTTCCTGGGCCAACCGGCGCACCTCCGGGGGTAGCCGGTCGACGCGGGCCAGCAACATTGCCTGGATAGTGGCGGGAATACCGGTTGCGGCCTCGCCTGCCACAGCCCGCCATCGCTGGCCCTCGCGCACCAGGACACCGCGATCGATAAGGCCGCGGACGATCTCCTCTATAAAAAGCGGATTGCCGCCCGCACGCTCGAGGATCTGGTCGACAAGGCTGCCTGTGGAGCTTACCCAGCTCTCGCCGAAAAGCGCCGCCAGCAGGCTGCGTCCCTCATCACTGTTGAGCGGCGATAGCCTGAGCGCCGTGTGGCTGACCCGACTTGAGTCGAGCTGGTCGTTGTCCGGCGCCGGACGATGCGTCACCAGCAACATCAATCGCGTGCGTTCCAACCTGTCCATCACGAAACGCAGTGCCTCGAGCGACGCGGCGTCGGCCCAGTGCAGGTCTTCGACGACAATCAACAGCGGCGATAAAGCAAGCCGCCGTTCGATGATTGTACGGACTGCGTAGAGAATTTGCCGACGCAACTGCTCGGGCTCGACATGCTGCAGGGTGGCATCGGGGTCGCCAAGGCCAAGCACATGGTAAAGCAGAGGCATCAGGCGCTTCGCCTCCTCGCCCTGCAGGCCAAGATCGTCGAGCAAGCCTGCGAGCTTGCCCCGCATTTCCTCCCCATTGTCGTTCTGCATCATCCCGGCAGCGCTGCGCACCACCGCGCCCAAGGCGCCAAATGATTGTTCCCCCAGCGGTGAGCACGTCACCTGCCGCACGGCGACGTTGCGAAAACGATCCTCGTCGCCGACGCGGGCGACGAACTCCTTCACCAGCCGCGATTTCCCGATACCGGCTTCTCCGACAAGGCGGACAAGCTGGGCCGAGCCGCCGCACGCCTGGTCAAGGCTCGCCAGCATTCTGTTGAGCTCCGCACCGCGGCCTATCATCGGCGCGCTGAGGCCGAGCGCCTCGAGCCCACGCGCCGCACGCGGCGTCGCAAGCGGAGCATCCAGTCGATGGACAAGCACACTGCCAGCCTTGCCGCGAAGCACGACATCGCCCAGCGACTCATATGAGAACGCATGCCGGGTCAGCCTGTGGGTGAGCTCGCCGACCAGCACCTCACCCGGTGCGGCCAGCGATTGCAGGCGTTGCGCCGTATTCACCGTGTCGCCGGTCACCGAATAGGATTTGGCGGTGCCGATGCCCAATCCTCCAGTAACGACCGGACCAGTGTTTATGCCGATGTGGAGTAACAGAGGCGAGCCGGAGTGGGAGGTGCTTTCGCCGAGCCGCGCCGTCCGGGCGATCATGTCGAGAGCGGCGCGAAGCGCACGTTCCGGATCGTCCTCATGCGCGACCGGCGCACCGAACAAAGCGAGCAGCGCATCGCCTATGAATTTGTCGACGAAACCACCAAAGTTTCGCACGGCCGCCGTCAATTCCTTGAACAAATCGTTCTGCAGCGCCTGCATGACCTCTGGGTCGAGCTGCTCGCTGAGCGTCGTGAAGCCGCAAAGGTCGGCGAACAGGACCGTCACCGTTCGGCGATCGGCGTCAGAGACGGGATGCGGCCCGTCTTCGCTTTCAATGTTCGCAAGCAGCGACGGAATTCGAGAAGGCGGCACAATGGTCCGGCTTGGCGTCGGAGCGGGCCGTTCGACGGCCTTGGCGGGTGCACCGACGCTGGCCCCACATTTCGGACAGAACTCGAAATCAGGTGCGCAGAGGTAGCCGCAACTGGCGCATGGCACGGGCTGGCGCTTGCCACACTTCGGACAGAAGGCGAAACCGCGCTCAACCTCGAAACCGCAGCCCAAGCAGTCCATGGAACAAGACCTCACTTGCGGCCGTGACGGCGTGATCTCGCTACGCGCTTCACGGCCAGGGTGCTCACAAGGATGAACCGATCGCGGCCGACCAGCAAGCGGCTGCGCAATTTGTCTCGCCTCGGCGCATCGATTGCGGCTCTGGGCGGTCACGAGCGCTCGCCATTCAAGCCTGTCTTCAGGTCTCTTTTGCCTGCCTCCAATCCACCTCGATCTTGACAGGGCGGTGCTGCCATCCGATGCCGTTATCCCGTTTGAGACAGTCGCCGACTCTTGCCAAAGAAAACCAAAGCTCGATGAACCAGGAAATCGCCGGCTATTTTTCGGGACCCTTGTTCTTCCTTCGAACCAGGCGCGGGTAGGACGGCGTGGCACATAAACCCCTGGTTTCAATCGTGGTGCCCGCGCACAATGCGGAGGCGACGCTGCCGCGCGCGCTGGATTGCCTGCTCGAACAGGAAATAGCGGATTGGGAAGCGATCATCGTCGACGACGCCTCCACGGACCGCACCCCCGCGATCATCGCCGCGTATGTAGAGCGCGATGCCCGGTTTCGGACGTTGACCTCTTCCGCCAACAGCCCCGCCCGCGCGCGCAACAGCGGGACTTCGACAGCGCGCGGCCAATGGCTGATGTTTCTGGATGCCGACGATTGGGTGGATGCCAGCTTCCTCGCCAAAATGCTGGCCGCGCTGAAAACCGCTCCCGATGCGGTGGCCGCCTATTGCGGTTCCCGGCGTGTGATGCCCGACGGCGCGCTCACCCCGGCGAGCATCTCGCCGGAGGTCGCGGTCCAGCCCTTCGAAACATTCGCTCGCCGGTGTCCCATCCGCACGCACGCGCTGCTGGTCGACCGGGAGACTATCGTCAAGTTGGGCAGTTTCGATGCGTCGCTGCGCACTTGCGAGGACTGGGATCTGTGGCAGCGCCTCGCACGTCTCGGCAAAAATTGGGTGATGGTCGACGAGCCGCTCGCTCTCTATCGGGTCAGCCCCAAGGCTCTCTCCCGCGATTCGGCGCAGATGCTGGCAGATGCGGAAATCGTCATCGCCCGCGGCTTTTCTCCTGATCCCAGGGTCAAACACCCGGCATCGGCTCACGCCAATGGGGCGATCGAGGCCAACGGCGGCACCGCTGCCGAAGCACTCGCGTGGTCCGCGTTGTGGAACGCCGCGTCGGATTGCGGCCGAGGCTCGCTCTCGATCGACCCGCAGTCCCTGCGCGCGCTCCCGGCAGGACGCAAATGGGCGCGTGAGATCGCCAAGGTGGTCCTCGATGGCCTTATGGAGGGAAGCCTGTCGGTGCCGGAGCAATTGGCAGCCAGGTGGGACAGGTTCGGCGGCGCCCTCACCGAGTTGACCGTCGAACTCGGCAAGCTCCGCGGCGATCCCGGAGCGGGTCGCCGCGTCCAGTATCACCTTGAGCAGATGCTTCTCGACGCCGACGACCTTGCCGCACCGCGCAAACTGGGGCGGACACTCGGAATTCGCGTCGACGCTCGAAATCCGACCTCGACCGAACTTCCGGAAGGAATCGATCAAATTTATGCCTATCTGATGATGAAGGGCCGGATCGAGGCTCGCGTCCAGTTCGGCGCGCTCGGGAGAGTGACAAGGCGTCATTGGATTGAATTGATCCTGAATCTCGTGCCCCCTCAGCAGCTTGCGCCGCAAAAGGGCGCCGGTGCCGACATGTCTGCGGCCGAGGCGTTGTCGTCCACAGCGGAATCCGATCGGGACAGCCACTTCGGCAAACTCGCGCGATTGGCCGCTGAGGCGCAGGAACTGGTTCGGTCGAGCGCCGAACCTGCAGAGCCCCTTGCGGCACCGCGCCGAAAACCGGCCGTGGATGACCACGACAATGATCGCACGTCGTTCTGGAACCGCCATTTCGCGACCGAGGATCCCTGGAACTACGGTTCGCCCTATGAGCAGGAAAAATATCAGCGGCAGCTCGAAATTCTGCCTGCCGGTCCCATCGGACGGGCGCTTGAGCTGGCCTGCGCGGAGGGTCACTTCACGCGGCAGCTGGCGCCGCGAGTAGGCCATTTGACCGCAACCGACATCTCCGCCATAGCCGTCGGGCGGGCGCGTGAGCGTTGCGGCGACCAGCCGAATGTCGAGTTCGGAGTCCTGGATTTCGCCGCCGACGCGCTGCCGGGTGAAATGGATCTGATCGTCTGTTCGGAAGTGCTCTACTACCTGGATGATCTCGCGGAGTTGCGGCGCATCGCCAAGAAATTTGTCGAGGCCTTGGCGCCTGGCGGCAGTTTCATCAGCGCACACGCATTCGTGCTGCGCGACAATCCTGAAAGGACGGGCTTCGACTGGAACACATTCGGCGCGCAAGCGATCTCAGAGACGCTGGCTGCGGCCGAAGGCCTCGTCCTCGAGCAATCGATTGAGACCGAGCTCTATCGCATAGACCGTTTCCGCCGTCTGTCGCCAGGCGAGGTGGCGAGGGAACCGATGATCGAACATGCGCCAATCCGCGCGCCCGTGGGAATTGGGGTCGCGCGAAACATCGTCTGGGGCGGGGCGCGGGCCTTGCGCCGCGACGTCGCACGCAACGAGCGGCGGCAGCGTATCCCTGTCCTCATGTATCACAGCGTCGCCGACGATGGTCCGGCCGCCCTCGCCCGTTTTCGGTGCACGCCCACCGCATTCGCCAGCCAGATGGCATGGCTGCGCGCCAATGGCTTCCACGCGATCAGTTCCGAGCAGCTGGAACGGTTCATCGCCGACCGTCAGCCTTTCGTTGGCCGCCCGGCGCTCATCACCTTCGATGACGGCTTTCAGAACTTTGCCGACCATGCCTGGCCGATCTTGCGCGCGAACGACCTGACCGCGGAAGTGTTCCTGGTGACGGACCTGGTGGGTGAAAGTGCGATATGGGACGCCGCCAGCGGTCCGCCGACGCCGCTTATGGACGCCGGGACGGTTCGGCGCCTCGCCGGCGAAGGTGCATTCTTCGGAAGCCATCTGGCGACGCATCGCGCGATCGATGGTCTGTCGACTTCCGACCTGGCCGCCGAGCTCCTTCGCTCTCGTATGTTCATCGAACGATGGACCGGGCGGGCAATCACGACGTTCGCGGCACCCTACTCGGTCACCGATCGACGGCTTGGCCGACTGGCCAGGGAGTGCGGCTATCGAACCGGCTTCGGCGGCAGACACGGGCCGGCCGACCTCGATTGCGATCCCATCGACCTTCCGCGCATCGAGATTCGTGGGGATCGCTCGCTCGATAACTTTGTCACCATTATCGAGGCCGTGCTCGGATGAAGCGGCCGGCGCGCTGATAAGCCCCGTCGCTTCCGGTTATGCGCCTCAGCTCGCCTTGATCGCTGCCTTGCCGATCTTGCGCCATCGGGCGTTTTCGCGAACCAGTTTCAGGTCGTCGGTCGTCTCGGCAAATGTCCGCAATCGGTATCGCCGGAGCAGGTCCGGAAAGAGCGCCCCTTCCGGCAGGCCGGCCAGTTGCTCGCGGACCGAGATCTTTTCATCGATGACCCGCGTGCCCCAGGCATTTTCCCGGGTCTGCAGCTCCGCTGCCAGATCGCGCTCTTCCGGCGCGTTTTCGTCCAGCGCAGCCAGCAGGATCGAGTGGAAGAGCGCGACATAGCCAATCTGTCTCAGGCCGCCCACGACCCGCACCCGCGGCAATATGGCAAGGACGAGGAACATCAGGAACAGGTTTGGCAGCAGCACGCCGTCCAGCAGCGCCTGCCTGAGATGCGGCCGCTCGAACGGGATGGAAAGACCATGCGGCCTGTCGGGCTCGATGAGGTGCCCATTGTCGAGGACGAGCCTGCGCACGCGCTCCTCGCGGATGCCCCAGAAATAGTCCGTGGCATTGGGCAGGAATCTGCCAAATGGGCTCGAAACGGCCTCTTGCAAGGCACGGTCGAGACGCTGGCGTCTTGCGGGCTGGGTGAGCAGCCTGGAAAGAAGGCTGCCGTCATTTTCCAGATGCCGGGCCATGGCAGAAGCGGCGAGCCGATCGTCGATGAAGACGGGAACGGCCATGCCGGAACGATCCCAATTGGCGACCAGATCCTCGTTGAGGGCCGTCAGCGCATCGGCGGCGGTTCCAAACACCTTGTCCTGGCTGGCAAGCAGTGTGCCCCGCCAGCGGCTGCCATCCGTTTCATCGCCAACCGCTTCGAGCGCACGCTTGTTGAGGGAGACAGGACCGGCCACGCAGACGCTCTTGCGGCACAGTTTGTGACGCCCCAAGCCAAACAGGTTGACCTTGTCGTCGCCGACATCGAGCCATCCCGGCCCCTCCCGGCCAATAGTCTCCATGGTCATCGTGGTTCCCATGAAGCCGAAAAAGGCCGACAGCCCGTTTTCCACCGCGCCGAGCCAGGCAAGCAGCAGGGCATCGAAGGTAATCCGATCCATTAGGAGAAGGCAGTGCAGGCCGGATTGAATCACCGGTCGGTGCTCGAACTCTTCGAGGACCTTAGCGACCGCCTCAGGCTGCATAATTACATCGAGGCGCTGACGCAGGACGTCGCGCAGGATCGAGCGGGCGGCGATCGCCGGGCCCGATACAGGCCTTGCCACCGGCCGCCACAGATGGCGGGCGTAATCGGAAACCGGTGCATTCCAGTTCTGCTCGATGTCGCGCACGACTTCCGGGCAGAGCAGCGACAGCACGGCCAGAACTTCCATCGGAGGCGTAGGGCTTGGATCAAAGGCGGCGGTCATTGGTCCCGTCTAGCCGCATCTTGGTGCAAACGCCAAGGGAAACAGCGGTACTTAGAACCGCAGTCGGGCCATGCTCAGCAGGTCGTGGTACTGCCCGTCGGTGAAGCCGGCCTTCACATGCCGACCTTCGACCTCGAAGCCGCGGCTCGAGTAGAGACGGATGGCCGGTTCGTTGTCGGCATAGACGGTCAATTCGACCCGCTTCAGGGCCCGCCAGTTATCGGCCACGTCGAGCAGCGCGCCGAGTATGGCAGAGCCGATGCCCTTGCCGACAAAGGCATCGTCAAGGCCGATATTGATCTCGCCGACATGCGAACGGCGCGGCGAGCCCTGCACGACCAGGTTGCCATGGCCGACGACCTTGCCCTCGACCTCCGCAACGATCCATGTGGTTTCCTGGCCGGATTTGGCGATGCGCCGCTCGACTTGCTCCGCCCTCTCGAAAGGCATCCTGAGCGTGCCCCAGCGGAAGCCAGGCATGTTGAAGATGGCGCAAAGCGCCTCCGCATCGCTTGGCCGGACGGCTCGGAGCTGCGGTTCGATTTTCTCGGAGGATGGCGAGGTCGTGCTGGTCATGGCGTTCCCGGCTGGAGCAATTCCAGGAAAAGTGTAAGCGGTTTTCCGCCCGCAATTGCGTCAGAACAAAGACATAGAGCAGTTCGCCGGTTCCTTTGAAACGGTGAAATGCTCTAACGCGATCGGCCCGGCACGATGCACCGGACGTCACCCGAAATTCCAGTCGTCTGTACAATCTATGATGCCGATTGCGAGCCAAAATATCGGGAGGCCGCGTAGAACTTGAAGACGCCGCTGATGCCGATCCAGCCGAAAAAGGCGAGCCAGCATAATGTCTTTGTTGCCGTCCAGTCGATCCGGTGCACCGCAGCGTCGGTGATGACCAGGCCAAGGATGGCAAGCAGGCCAACCAGAAACTGCGCCAGGCCGAGCACCAGCAGTTCCTCGCGCGGAGCGTTTTTCCAAAGGAGATATACGCCGCCGGCGCCGGCGAGGAAGATGGCGCTGTAGACCTGGGCGTGGAAGGGATCGACCGGCCATGGCCAGCTGCTGCTGACCACCCGGGGAAACAGCAACATGCCGACGCCGTATAGCCCAAGGATCGCCGTTTCCGTTGACATATAGCCGCGCCATGCGGGGGTTAAGGCCACTCCTTTTGCTGAAGGACGGGCCCTGGCACGCCACAGGAACAGCCCGGATACCGCGGCCGAGGCAAGATAGACCAGGAACCAGAGCCAGGCCGCTTTTCGTTCGAAGTTGAAATAGCCGAGATTGATGAACGAAGCCGCCGACACGATGACGGTGAAGATGAAGGCCATGACGAGCACCAGCCTGCCGGGCGACCAGCGATTCCAGAACAAGAGCGCCGCCATTACCGCCATTTCAGCGGTGTAGAAGCCGCCGAGGAAGCGGGCGCTGAACGGCGTGACGGGCCAGGGCCAGCGCGGCTTGACCAGCGCGGGCGCGAAAAACAGGCCGGCGCCCACGATCAGGACGATGATGACAACCGCGGAGAAGAGGCGAAGGGCCCCTGGAAACGGCGGATTGTCGGATTTCGGCATGGGAAAGAGCCTCAAAGATCGATGCCCATGCGCCATCATAGTGCCGCTTGGAGTGGGAGAAAATCCGTCAAATGGAAATCGACCGTCGCCGTGTTTGTCTATTCGAATTGGCGGTACGGTCGGTTTCGAAGTAAAATGCATCATTCGGACCAAGCGCGGTCCGGTCAACGCGCCCCTGGGCGCATTTTCCGGAGCCTTTACGATGAACGAAGCTCAGGATCTGTTCTCGCTTCTGCGGCAATCGAGCGATGTCGATCCGGTGGCGATCGACGCGATCAAGCGCACCATCGCGGAGGGCGATGACCGCGAGCTGTGCCGCATCAATGTGCCAGCCTTCGCCAGCAAGCATGGTCTCGACGAGGAGCGCGCCATAGGCGCCTTTCTCCACGCGGCACGGGTGGGCATCTTCGACGTCTCCTGGAATGTCCTGTGCCCAGGCTGTGGCGGCGTGCTCGACACCAACGCCACGCTGAAAACCGTGCAGAAGGACGAATATACATGCGCGCTTTGCGCCTCGGGCTATTCGCCGACCCTCGACGAGATGGTCGAGGTGACATTCACCGTCAGTCCCCGCATACGCAGGATTGCCGCCCACAATCCGCATGAGCTGCCGCCGCTGGAATATTTCCGGCAGATCTATTGGGCGTCCGGCGTCGATCTGCCCGATGAAGATTTCGCGAAAATCATGGAAGATATCACGCTGGAGGACATCGAGCTTGCGCCCGGTGAAAAGGCGGTTCTGCCCGTACAGCTTCCGTCCGATTTCATCATCGTCTTCGAGCCGGTTACCCATTCGGTGCAGTTCATCGACGTGAAGGGTGAGCCGACAAAGGAGCGCCGAAGCCTTTCCTTGGTCTTCGACCGCGACCATGTCCAGAGCCAGACGCTGGAGATGCAACCTGGGCCGTTGCGCATTTCGTTGGAGAACAGGACCGACACACGCGTGCTGCCGACGGTTTTCATCGCCGGCCAGGGTTTGCACGATTTGCTGGGCAGGCGCCGGCCCTTCCTCACAGCCAAGCGCCTGCTCACCAACCAGACGTTCCGCGATCTCTACCGCACGGATACGCTCGACATCAACCAGCGCCTGAAGATCACCAGCCTGACCTTCCTGTTCACCGACCTGCGCGGATCGACCGCGCTTTACGAGCGGGTGGGCGATCTTTCGGCCTTCGATCTCGTGCGCGCGCATTTCCAGGTTCTGCACGAGATCGTCGCGGCGGAAGCAGGCGCGGTGGTGAAGACGATCGGTGATGCGGTGATGGCGACCTTCGCGACGCCCGATCGTGCGATTGCCGCGGCCCTCAGGATGCGCGATGCCATGCGTGCGCTCAACGACAAGAGCGGGCGCGAGGATCTGCTGCTCAAGATCGGAGTCCATGCCGGTCCCTGCATCGCCGTGTCCATGAACGAGCGACAGGACTATTTCGGCCAGACGGTCAACATTGCTTCGCGGGTCCAGAACCTTGCCAACGCACAGGCGATCTTCGCCACTCATGCGGTGGTCGACGACAATCTCACCGCCGATCTATTGCACAGGAAGGCGCTGACGCCCGTGCCCCACGAGGTCTCGCTGCGCGGCATTGAGCGGGAGATTGCTGTCTATACGATCCCCTGAGACTTAGGCCGTCTGGACCTCTCACACCCGCCTATAGATAAAATAACGATCGGCGGGCACCGAAGGTGGCGGCGGAAGGCGTTGCAAGTGCGGGTGATCGAGCGGAGTGCCGCTGACGGCGATGCCGCCGACGCGAAGCAGGCGCGCGGTCAGGTCGGGAAGCCAGGTAGCGGTCACTGCGTCGCGATCTTCATAGCCGGTACCGATGTCGGCATGAACAAGAGCGGCGTCGATGCCAATGAACCTGATCGCCGTCTCGCGTATTTCGCCGAGCACGAGGTTTTCAGCTTCGGGAATTGAGCTGGAGTGGGCGGCCAGTGCGCGGTCGAACGCCACGATCCGGCGTCCGGGCAGGCGCTCGCGCAGATGATGAAACGTCCGGCCATTGCCGAGGCCGAGCTCGAGCACGGGGCCTTCGATGGTCGCCACCTGCGCGCAGACTTGATCAAGAATGTCGCGCTGCGCGGTCAGCCTGCGGATGAAACTCTCGAGGCGGCTCATTTGCGTTTGTGTGTCCTGAACCAGCTCAAGAGGATCGGCAATGCCCGGGACCGAAACGGTTCGCGGGTGAAACCCGAGGGCGATGTATTGAACCCCGATCGAGCCTCGCGGCATATAGAGGCGAACGATGAACACTGCAACAACCGAACAGACTGCCGACAAGGATCATGCCGGATGGGGTCGGCGGCCCAGCGTAAGGCGCAACGCGATGTCACTTGTAGGGGTCTGCGGCGTCCCGCAGGCCGTCGCCGAGGAAGTTGAACGCCAGGATGACGAGAATGACGGGGAGGATCGGCAAAAGTAGCCATGGATAGAACGCAATCACGCTAACGCTGCGCGCCTCGGTGAGCAGGATGCCCCAGCTGGTTATCGGCGCCCTCAGGCCGAGCCCGAGGAAGCTCAGCGCCGTCTCGCCCAGGATCATGCCGGGGATGGAGATCGTCGCGGTCGCGATCAGATGCGACATGAAGCCGGGAATGAGGTGCCGCCGGATAATGCGGCTGCTGCTGGCGCCCATCAATTGCGCGGCCAGAACATAATCCTCCTCGCGCAGGGCCAGAAGCTTTGAACGCACGGCCCTTGCCAGCCCGGTCCAGTGGAGCAACCCGAGGATGACGGTGATGCCGAAATAGATCAGGATCGGACTCCAGGTTATCGGCATGATCGCCGCCAGAGCCAGCCATAACGGAATGCTGGGAATCGATTGCAGGACTTCGATGATCCGTTGAACGATCAGGTCGAACATACCGCCATGATAGCCGGCCAGCCCCCCGATGATGATGCCAAGGACGAAGCTGAAACCGATGCCGACAAGGCCGATTGTCAGTGAAATGCGTGCGCCGTAGATGATGCGCGAGAGCACATCGCGCCCCAGCCTGTCAGTGCCGGCCAGAAAGAGCTGGCCGTTTTCGGCAGGGCAGACAAGATGCCTGTCACCTTCGATCAGGCCCCAGAACAGGTAACTGTCGCCCTTGCAGAAGAAACGGATCCGCTGAACACCATCCTGCTTGTCCGTATAGTTCCGCTTGAGCGTGTCCATATCCAGTGTCATCTGGCGGCCATACACGAACGGCCCAACAAACTGGCCGTTGTGGAACAGGTGCACCCGCTGCGGTGGCGAATAGATGTAGTCCATGTTTCGCGTGTGCAGATTGTAGGGCGCCAGGAACTCGCAGATCAGTATCCCAAGATAAAGCGCTGCCAGGAATATCCCGGATATGAGAGCAAGCCGGTGCCGTCGGAATTTCCACCACATCAGCCGCAACTGCGACGCCTGGAAGACTTTCGACTGCTCAGGCGTCATCGCCTCGACCGACTGCAGGTCAAAGGGCGCGATGGAAACGTAGTGTTGCAGCGGGGCACCCGGAGCGGGCAGCGGCGATTGCGTGTTCATTTGGTGCTGCCGCCCTGCAAGCGAATTCGTGGATCAAGCAGCGCCAGCGCCAGGTCGGAAATCAGGACACCGATGACCGTCAGGAAGGCGAGGAACATCAGGAACGACCCTGCCAGATACATGTCCTGGCTTTGCAGCGCCTTGATCAGCATCGGCCCGGTCGTTTCCAAAGACAGCACGATCGCCGTGATTTCGGCGCCGGAGATGATGGCCGGCAGGATGGAGCCGATGTCGGAAATGAAGAAATTGAGCGCCATGCGCAGCGGATATTTGACCAGCGCCTTGAAGGGATGGAGGCCTTTGGCGCGCGCGGTCACGACATATTGCTTGTGCAGCTCATCGAGCAGATTGGCGCGCAGGCGCCGGATCATGCTTGCCGTGCCCCCGGTGCCGATGATCAAGACCGGGATCCAGAGATGGGCGAGGATCGACTTGGCCTTGGCCCAGCTCATCGGCTCGGCAAGATATTGCTGGTCCATGAGATGGCCGATGGACGTGCCGAACCAGATGTTGGCGAAATACATCAGGATCAGCGCCAGCATGAAATTCGGAATGGCAAGGCCGAGAAGGCCGAGGAAGGTCAGGCCGTAGTCGCCCCAGCTGTATTGATGCGTGGCGGAGTACATGCCGATCGGAAAGGCGATGAGCCAGGTGACGATGATCGTGACGAAGGAAACCAGCACGGTCAGCCACATTCGGTCACCGATGACATCGCGAACCGGCAGCTCATATTCGAAGGAATAGCCGAAATCGCCGTGCAGCATTCCGCCGACCCAGTAGAAGTAGCGAATGACCGGCGGCTTGTCGAAACCATACTCCTTGCGCATCATCTGGATGCGATCGGAATCCACCGCTTCGCCCTGGGCCCGAAGCTCGGAAACATAGCTGTCGAAATAGTCGCCCGGGGGAAGTTCGATGATCGTGAACACCAGCGCCGATATGATCAGCAGCGTTGGAACCATCACAGCAATGCGCCAGACAATGTATCGAAGCACGCTCAGGACTCTCCAAGCCAGAATGTGTCCATCAAATAGACACCGAAATAGGCGGTCGGGTCGTAGCCGTAGAGCGCCTTGTCAGGCAGATTGCGCAGTCGCGAGGACGCCAGAATCGGCTGATGCGTTCCGTTCACCGTGCCGATCGAAAACACCTGATCGGTGTAGATCGACAGCATTGAATTCCAGATTTCGGCGCGCTCAGTGGCTCCGGTTGAAGCGTTCCAGCGCTTGAGCAAAGCCATCAACTCGACAACAGGCGGAAGATCGGGCGCCTCGCCGAGCGTGCCATGGGAGAGGTAGTGAGCACCCCAGAGCGGCCATTGCAGCTGGTCGTCCATGGTGGGAGCCAACTGGTACGGATTCATGTCGGCGGTCGGCACGCCATTGTCGATGCCCGACCATATCGACATCATGATCTCGCCGCCAAGCGCGCGGCTGCGGAAGATGTCGCGCTGCGAAGTCCGGACGAACAGGGCGATGCCGATCTGGCGCCAGTGATCGGTGATGAGTTCGAGCGCGTCGGTTTCCAGTGTGCTTTCGCCGGCCGTTTCCACGATGATTTGCGCCGGGCGTCCATCGGGAAGGATCCGCAGGCCGTTATCGTCGCGCCCTTTAAGCCCGACCTCGTCGAGCAGAGCGTTGGCCTGGTCGGGATCATGGGCGACCCAGGCTTTCGCGAATTCCGGCCGGTAGAGCGGGCTCTCCGGCAGGACGGTATCGGCACTTTCCTGAGCCAATCCGTAGAACACGGCCAAATTGATCTCGCGCCTATCCACTGCGAGCGAAAGCGCGCGGCGCACGCGTACGTCGCGAAGAAGGCCACGCCACACCGGGTCGGCACAATTCAGATTGGGCAGCAGCGCCAGCCGCGACCCCTGGGTGCGTTTCCACAGATGCATCTTCACCGGGTATCGCTTCTCCGCATCCTTCAGGAAGGAGTAATCCGCAAAGTCGATTCCCATGCATTGCAGGTCGCTCTCGCCCGCACCGGTCTTGGCGGAAATGATCGCCGACGAGCTGACATTCAGGACTACCCGGTCAACATAGGGCATTTGCCGGCCATTCTCGTCTATTCGATGAAAGAACGGGTTCCGCTCGAAGACGAACTGCTCGGCCGGCGGCTTGGTCCGGTTCTGCCAGGGATCGAGCGTCGGCAGTTCCGGGTTCTCCGGGCGATACTGGCGCGACATGCGGATATGCAGGAGCGTCCATTTCTTGGCCCTGTTCTCCTCCATCAGGCCGGCGAGCCGGAATGGATCCTGATATTTCTTGTGGAACTGCTTGAGATAGGCGGCCGGCAGAACAAGCGATAGCGGCGAAGCGGCAGCGAGCTTGGGCAGGAAGTCGGGATTAGGCGCATCCCAGCTATAGCGGACCGTCAACGGATCGACGATCTCGAAGCGTGGCGGCTTGCCGTCCGCCAGCAGGGTCGGGGGGAGCCCGCCTTGCGTAAGCTCATCGTTCAGCCAGACATCTTCCCAGCAATAGCGAAAATCCTCCGGCGTCAGCAGGCTGCCGTTAGACCATTTATGTCCTTCCCGTATCTTGAAAGTGAAGACGCGATCGTCCGCCACGTCGAAACTTTCGAGAATGTCGGGTTGCAGGTTGAGCTTTTCGTCATAGCCGACCAGGCGAGCATATCCGTAGATGGTCATCATCCGGATATCTTTCTGGCTGCCGATGATCGTGCGCAGCGTGCCGCCATACTGGCCGGGCTGCCGGCCCATAGCAGCGAGGTTCAGCACGCGCGGGCTCTTGGGCAGGCGTTTGGCGAGTGCCGGCAGCGCCAGGGCCCTCAGCAGCGGCTGAAGAAATTCCGGCTCCAGATCGCCGGCGCGCACAGTGCTCGGCACAAATGCCGAAGCCATGAGTCCAAGGAGGGCGCGCCGGCTGATCAAGGGCGTAGCTCGCTGACATCGGCCGAACGTCGGGCCAGCACGAGGTGGCCGCCGCCAAGATCGAGCGGCGACAGCATATCCTCTTCGCCCTCGTCGCGGAATTGCGGTCCCCAAGCGCTGGTATCGGAAGCGCCGCTGAGCTTCAGCGTCTTGAAATCCATCGGCCTGTCGAGATCGGGGAAAGGTACCGCGGCGACCAGTGAGCGGGTGTAGGGGTGGATCGGTTTCCTAAGCAGAATCTCGCGCGGCGCAAGCTCGACGACGCGCCCGCCGCACATCACCGCGATGCGGTCTGCCATGTAATCCACCACCGCCAGGTTATGGGATATGAACAGGTAGGTGAGGCCCAACTCCTTCTGCAGGTCCTTCAGAAGGTTCAGGATCTGCGCCTGGACAGAGACATCGAGCGCCGAAACCGGCTCGTCGCAGATCAGCAGTTCAGGCCCCAGCGCCAACGCGCGCGCGATGCCGATACGCTGACGCTGCCCGCCGGAGAAACTGTGCGGATAACGCTTGATGAAGCGCGGATCGAGCCCGATTGCCTGCATCAGGCTCTTGACCGTGGCTAACCGGGACGCGGCATTGCCACGTTGATGGATTTCCAGCGGCTCGCTCAAGATGTTCTCCACCGTCATGCGAGGTGAAAGCGACGAAACCGGGTCTTGGAAGACCATCTGGATTTTCGCGCGCAGCATGCGCAAGGCCTCGCCCTCGCCTGCCAGGACGTCGATCGGTCCATCGCGGCCGTTGAAGATCACAGAGCCGCCGCTAGGAGTGACAGCGCGCATGAGGATCTTGCTGACGGTGGTTTTGCCGGAGCCGCTTTCGCCGACCAGACCCAGGCACTCACCCCGCCTGATATCGAAGCTCACACCGTCGACGGCGCGAACAGAGGTTTGATGATCCCCACCGAACCATCCGGACTTGCGGATGGTGAAGGTCTTTGTCAGATCCCTGACCGACAGCAGGATGTCGTCCGGCCCCTTCGATGCCGGCGCGGTCTGCTTGCCGAGCAGGTTTCCGACATTCACCGGCACCTCGCGCAGCGCCTTTAGCCTTTCGCCAGGCTTCAGGTCGAAATGCGGAACGGCTGCCATGAGGCCCTTAAGATAAGGATGGCCTGGCCGGCGGAATATCGCCTCGACGGGTCCCGCCTCCATGATCTCGCCATGGTACATGACCACCACCTCGTCGGCGACATTGGCGACCACGCCGAGGTCGTGCGTGATCAGCAGCATCGCCATGTTCAGCTTGGTCTGAAGCCCGCGCAGCAATTGCAGGATTTGCGCCTGGATGGTGACGTCCAACGCCGTCGTCGGCTCATCGGCGATCAACAGGGCGGGCCGGCAGATAAGCGCCATTGCGATCATGGCGCGCTGACGCAATCCTCCCGAAAGTTCGAAGGGATACATGTCATAGGCGCGCTTGGGATTGGGGAATCCGACAAGGCTGAGCATTTCCTCGGTCCGCGCCCTGCGCTCCGCCCGAGCCATGGGCGTATGAATCTGCAGGGATTCGCTGACCTGGTTGCCGATCGTGTGCAGCGGCGACAGCGATGTCATCGGCTCCTGAAAGATCTTGCCGATGCGGCTGCCTCTCAACGCCCGGATTTCGGGCCCGTCACGCGGCATCTTGAGGATATCCTGCGTCGTGCCGGGCTTTTCAGGATCGGAAAACAGGATCCGGCCACGAACATGGGCTGTGTTCGGCAAAATGCCCATCACGGCTTGGCTGAGAACCGATTTTCCGGAACCTGACTCGCCCACAAGCGCGGTAACCTTACCGGGCAGGACGCGAAGATTTGCGCGCCTGACGGCATGCAACGGCCCCCCCATGATGGCAAAAGAGATGCCAACGTCTTCGATCCGCAGCAGATCGACACTCGAATTCATTCTCACACCAGCCCCACTCTGGCAGCTCCAGAAAGCGAGACTAGCGCATTGCCAGCGCAGAGCAACTTGGATTCGAAGCGGTCGCCAGTTGCGGAACCTGCGACCGAACTGGCTACCAAAGGCGATCGGGCCAGATCGCGGCGGTTTACTGGAGCTTACTCGGGTCGCCCGCCGCCATCCGCGCGGCATCGCGATGAAGCAGCATGACCTGCTCGGCGTCCGATCTTCGGCCGTGAATCGGCTCCGGCGCACCGTCTTCATCGGGTGCGAGAGCTCCCGACAGATCGGGTGAAAGCACCGTCAGCTTCTGCTTGATGCCAGCCAGTTCCTCGTGGCCGAGCGTCAGCCAGCTGTTGGCGCCGCAATAGCCGGCGAAGTCTTTGCTGGCCAGAACGCTGTGCGGATATTTCTTGGTCAGGGTCTGCAGGCGCTGAACCTCGTTCACAGCCGAGCCGAAGACAGAGAATGTGAGCCGGTCGGTAAGCCCGACATTGCCGAACATCACATTGCCGACATGCAGGCCGATACCGAATTTGATGTCGGACAACCCCTGCTCCTTTCGGCGCAGGTTGAGATCCATCATGCGCGCACTGGCCTTGTGCGCGGCTGCAAGCGCAGCCTGGCAGGCGATCTCTGACTGCGAACGGTGCCTTTCGCAAGGGTAGACGGCAATGAAGCCATCACCAATGAAACTCATGATTTGCCCGCCGTTGCGATTGAAAGGTGCGGCAACGGCGTCGAAAAACTGGTTCAGCGTATCGATATAGACTTCACGGCCGGCGGTTTCGGCAAGCCTCGACGACCCACGCATATCTCCCATGACCAGTGCGGCCCGGATTGTATCGCCCTCGCCGCGCTTGATCTGGCCGTCAAGCACGCGCCTGCCAGCGTCGCCGCCGAGATAGGTGGTCATCATGTTGTCGGCGAGCTTGGTCAGCACCGCCATCTTGGTGGCGATAGCGAGATGGCTCTGGATGCGCAGCAGCGCCGAAATCATGCTGTCGCTGAAGCCCGCGGCGCTGTCGGTGGACCAAGACCCCATCATGCCCTGACTGGCGTTGCCGCTGAAGGGATGGACGAAAGCCATGTAATCGGTGATGCCCATAAGCCGGAGGTCATCGAAAACAGGAAACTCCGACACCACCGACGGGTCGAGCCGGCGTCGCAGATGGTCGAGCTTATTGCTGAGCAGATGGTAGTATGGGCTGGTCAGGAATCTCTCAGACGGCACACCGGCCTCCTTGCGGAAGCCTTCCACTTCCATGCCCTGGCCGCGAACCCAGGTGAAGCCAAGCGCGTCATAAAGCGGGTGAAGCATCGAGAAGCTCAAATGCACCCGCTTCAGCGGCAGGCCGGCAGCAGCCAGCCGTTCGCAAAAGCCATTTACCAATGTTTCCAGGTCGTTGCCCGCCAGCGCCGATTCGTTCAGCCAATCGGCAACCTTATCCATGAGAATGGTGGAAATTTCTGCGTACGATGTGCTCATGCTATCTCGAAACCCGTCGGAAGACGGAACCATTATCCTCTGATCTGTCATAACACAGTCCGTCAACGACCCAACGATAAGACACCCGAAGTCAACAAGGCCGGCCTCGACGGCAAAAGCGGCGAAGAATATCCCGGATGACTATCCTTGCGGCCAAGGGGAAGGCGTAAATGCATCTGTATTCCGTGGCGTTATGTGGCGAGTCAGCCGACGGAGTGCAACCACGATCCTGACACTGCGCAAGAAATTCGCCGGCTCAGATGCCGTCAGGCCTTCACCACCGTCTCTCGGTCCAGCCCGAGGCGGCCAAAAACATTGCGCGTGTCGACGATCAGAGGGGCGTGATCAGCGATAGTCTGATAGTCGATCGCGTCGTGGTCGGTTGCAACGACGACAGCATCGAAATCCTTCAGGGCCGCCTCGGTCAATTCGACCGAGCGGCGCCCCTTGATCGCCATATGCTCCCGTGTGGTCGGTATTTCGGTAACATGCGGATCGTGGAATTCCGCCTTGCCGCCCCAATCCTCGATGAGTTCAATGAGCCGCAATGAGGGGCTTTCGCGGATATCGGGCACATTCTTCTTGTAGGCGAGCCCGACGATGAGAATGCGCGAGCGGCTGAGCGCCTTGCCGCAGCGCCGGTCCAGCGCCTTCGCCAGTTCATCGACCACATGACGCGGCATGGCCGTGTTGATCTCTGCCGCCAGCTCGATGAAGCGCGTCGGCAGTTCGTATTCGCGCGCCTTCCACGTCAGGTAGAAGGGATCGATCGGAACGCAGTGCCCGCCAAGTCCAGGGCCAGGATAGAACGGCATGTAGCCGAAGGGCTTGCTCTTTGCCGCCTCGATCACCTCCCAGATGTCGATGCCCATCGCACCCAGCACGACCTTCAACTCGTTGACGAGAGCTATGTTGACCGAGCGGAAGATGTTTTCCGTCAGCTTGACCGCCTCGGCCGTCGCCGTGGTGGAAACCGGAACGACGGTCTTGACCACGCCATGGTAGAAAGCCTGCACCAGCGTCGCCGCTTCAAGGCCGTCGCCTGCCACGACCTTGGGGATCGTCGCGACTTCGAAGCTGCGGTTGCCGGGATCCTCGCGTTCGGGCGAGAAGCCGAGGAAGAAGTCTATCTTCGACCGCAAGCCGGTTTCTTCCAGTATGGGCTTGATCACGTCGTCGGTGGTGCCGGGATAGGTGGTCGATTCGAGCACGACGAGCTGGCCGGGACGCAGATGCTTGGCGATGGTGACTGCCGTGTTCCTGACAAAGGAGAGATCCGGCTCACGGTTTTTCGTCAGCGGTGTCGGAACGCAGATGATGATGACCTCGCAGGCGGCCAGTTCCGCAAAATCCGCAGTGGCGCGGAACCGTCCGCTCGCCACCTGGCCGGCAAGGGCTGTCGACGTCACCGCCTCGATGTAGGATTGGCCGTTGTTCAGGCTCTCGACCTTGTGGGCTTCGATGTCGAAGCCCGACACCGGGAAGCCGGCGCGTGCGACCGCAATCGCCAGCGGCAATCCGACATAGCCCAGTCCGATCACGCCGACTTGCGCGGCGCGCGTCGAAATCCGGTCTAGAAGATGGTCATATATCGATCGTGAGGCGTCCAAAAATCTGCTTTCCCGTCAATTCGGACAGGCTGTCCGTTCCATGGCGAGGCTCATGAGGCTCCAGGGACCATGGCCGAGGCATATTGCGGAAGATCGGTTTCCGCAAGCCGTCATCAAACCGGCACCTTCGACTTCAGGCTTGCGGCAGCCATCGCATAGCCACCGGCACCGCCATCGATGAAATGAAGGTGATCGCGCTGCAGCGGCGAAGCGACGAGGCATGTCATCAGGGCCGATTTCTGGCGGTGCAGGCCATAGGTGCAGATGCCCGCCTCTTCCGCCTGTTTCAGCCGGTTCTCGATCCGCTGCGACACATTCGCGTCGACGTCGATGGTCATCTTCAGGCCGTCGTCGAACTTCCGGAAGTCCGAATTGCTGGCCACGTCGCGTTTGTAGACCTTCGGATCGAAACCGCCGATCGTCCAGCCACATCTGTCGGTGACAGCCGTAAGCGTCATGAGGAACACTACCCACAGCTTCGTCAGCCACCGCCGTCCAGCCGGCGCCGTGGCCCGCGCCTCGAGATCGAGACCGGCGGGCAGTAAACTGTAGGCCGGCCCGTCCGGCGGTACGGGGTGGCCACCGCGCTCCTGCCTGCCGGCAAGGGCGATGATGTCGGAAACCAGCAACTGAAAGCCGCGCAAGTCGCGCGACGCCCGCGGTATGGCTATGATCGAGACGATTTCGCCATGCCGGGCTTCGATCGGGTTCCAGCGGCAGGAGAGGCCGGTCAGATCCGGCCGCGCGCCGGCCGGCGCGGGATCGATGCGGTAGCGCCCCGCTTTCATCTCGGCTTCCGCCCAACTGCCGCCACCGCCGGCGAACATGGCATAGAAGACCGCTTCGGAGGCCTGGAACCTCGCCACGCGAACGTCGAGTCCTTGCGCTCTTATATCCCTTATCGGCACGATTGCGGTGCGCAGGGCCAGGTCCAGTTCGTCCGCCACCCATCTCTGGACAGCGGCAAGCGCGTTGCGGGCGATCTCCAGCGCCGAGCCGGGAAACGCCACGAGCGCGCCGTCGCCGCCGAAGACAAAGGGAAAATCTTGCCGGCCCAGCGCATTGAGCAGCGCCGAAATGACGCTGGCGCCGGCCATATTGACGGTTTTATAGCGCCCAGCCTCGATCGCCTTTGTCGAGCCGACGATGTCGGCCGTGGCCAGCGCCCAGTCATCGGGAAGAGGCCGATAGTTGTCGATATCGGCAACGCTTTCGAACTTTGCGAAGACCGGCAGAGAAGCGACAAACGGGTCGGACGCGGCTGCTGTTTCCATGGGCATCAGATAGCATATTCCACTGCTGAAGGGTGAAGTCGATCATGCTTCGAAATTGACTCGCGCCGGCTTTCCGATGATAGGGTCCGGCGATGCGAATTGCCTTCTACGCACCGCTGAAGTCACCCAATGATCCCGTTGCCTCCGGCGACCGCCA
Organism: Mesorhizobium sp. M2E.F.Ca.ET.209.01.1.1; assembly: GCF_004010375.2. Taxonomy (NCBI): domain Bacteria; kingdom Pseudomonadati; phylum Pseudomonadota; class Alphaproteobacteria; order Hyphomicrobiales; family Phyllobacteriaceae; genus Mesorhizobium; species Mesorhizobium sp. M2E.F.Ca.ET.209.01.1.1. The sequence continues at coordinate 42,985 of NZ_SADP02000027.1, forward strand.
GATGGCACGGACGCTGATCAAAGCGCTGCAGCACGTGGGGCATAGCGTCGAACTGGCATCCGAATTGCGCTTCTATCTACGCGAACCGGAGCCGAAAAGTTTCGATGCGCTCAAGATCGAGGCCCGAGAGGAAGCCGCGCGGCTGACCAGGCTTTGGGATCGTGACGGCAAGCCCGATCTCTGGCTCACTTATCATCCCTATTACAAGGCGCCCGACCTGATCGGGGCCGAGCTGGCGGCGGCCTTTGCCGTCCCCTATGCGACGGCGGAAGCCTCCTATTCGAGACGGCGCAATGCCGGTTTGTGGGCAGATGCGCAGGCTTTGGTGGCGCGAGCCGTCGAACGGGCGGCGCTGAACATCTGCTTAACGCAAAGGGACCGCGAGGGACTGGCGGATGCGGTACCCGGCGCCACTTTCGGCATGCTTTCGCCCTTCATCGACACATCCGCATTCCGTGAAACGCCGGCACGGGGTTCTCCGACACGGCTCGTTACCGTCGCCATGATGCGCTCGGGCGACAAACTCGAAAGCTATCGCATGCTGGCGCAAGCGCTCGGTTCGATCGGTCACCTGCCCTGGACCATGTCGGTCGTCGGAGACGGGCCTGCCCGTGACGAGGTCAAAGCGCAATTCGCCGGCTTGCCCGCCGACCGTATCGAATGGCTTGGCGCGATTGAGCCGGCCGCCGTGCCGGATGTCCTCTACAGCGGGGGAATTTACGTCTGGCCGGGTTTCGGCGAGGCCTATGGCGTTGCCTATCTTGAAGCGCAGGCCGCCGGCCTTCCGGTGGTCGCTCAGGACATCGCCGGCGTGCCGGAGGTCGTGCGCGATGGCCAGACTGGGTTCCTCACTCCGCCGGGCGATGTGACGGCGTTCGCTTCAGCCATTGAAAGGCTTCTGGCCCGTAACGACGAAAGGACCATCATGGCCGCAGAAGCCAGACGTTTCGTCCTCGAAGAACGCTCCCTCGGTGCTGGGGCAGCGCGTCTCGCCGAACTTCTTGCGAAGCTCCCTGTTTCATGACATCCGACGAGATCTGGCAACCCTTGGTGGAAGAACTGGCGCGCTGGCGACGGGCGGACCGCAAGGCAGAGTTCTGGCTGCGCGACGATGACGCCGTGGATCCGACGCCTGCGCTTGACCGGCTGCTCGACCTCACCGGTCAATTCGCAATTCCGGTCACTCTGGCCGTCATTCCGGCCCTGACTGATGGGAAGCTGGTCGCCCGGCTTGACGAGGCGCCGCATGCCACGGTCGCCATCCATGGCTGGGCGCACCGAAACCATGCGTCGGAGGGCCAGAAAAAGCAGGAGCTCGGCCCGCATCGGCCACGCGAGGCGGTGCTCGATGATCTGGCTCGCGGTCTGTCGCGCATAACCGGCCTGCACGGCGCACGTGCCGTTCCGATGCTGGTGCCGCCCTGGAACAGGATCGACGCCGGCTTGGTATCCGAGCTTGGATCGATGGGATTTGCAGCATTGTCGGTCTATGGGCCGCCGAAGCCGGCTTCGCTGGCGGTCGTCAACAGCAATGTCGACATCATGGACTGGCATGGCACGCGCGGTTGCCGCGATCACGGCATATTGGTCCAGACCATCATCGCGCAATTGCGGCACGCATTCGACGGCGGCGAACCGGTCGGCCTGCTCACCCACCATCTCGTACACGATGAATCGGCCTGGCTTTTCCTCGAACGGCTGTTCACGGTCACCGCACAGACTGAAGCCTGCGCATGGCTTCCGATCAGGACATTGATCGGGCGCGGCGCCGCTTAAGCATGTCTCCCGAAAGTGGGAACCGGTTTCGGGATAAAGACATGCGCAAAATCAAAGTTCCAAAGCGCATGGAGCGAATCCGAAGGATCGCGACGCGCTTTAGAGCAATTCCAGGAAAAGTGTGAGCGGTTAGGCTCGGCGCCTTCGCCGTAGCCTTCCGTCCGGAATTGCGTCAAAACAAGAAGATAGAGGAAAGTAGCTCAGCGCGCTTTGTGTGATAAGACTGGAAATTCAAGCGTCTGGCCATCCCGCGCGGCAAAAGCGCCGGCAAACCTGTCCTTGGCCAGTTTCTCGATCTCGTCCAGTTCCTCGTCGGTGCGTGCCGGATCGTGGTGGATCAGCGCAAGCTCCCGCGCACCGGCCGCCTCGCAGAGCTTGATGCCCTGTTGCCATGTCGAGTGCCCGTTACCGCGGTAGCGCTCCATTTCCTCCTCGGTATAGGTGCAATCGTAAATGACGAGGTCGGCATCTTCGATCAGGCCGAGCACCGCCTGATCGAGCTTGCCCGGCTCGTGTTCGGTGTCTGTGATCACCGCCACGACACGGCCGCCCCATTCGACCCGATAGCCTATACAGCCACCGGGATGGGTGAGACTGCCGGTCCGGATCACCACCCCTTCGCGCGGCCTAAGCACGTCTCCTGATACGAAATCGCGGTAGTCGAGGCTTGCCTTGCAGACGTCCAGTCTCACCGGAAACCAAGGCGGCCGCATGAACTCATCGACAATCTGCCGGGTCGTCATGCGTCCTGCAAGATGCCCGGACCAAAGCCTGACTTTGACGCTGCGGTCGTAGATCGGCTTAAAAGCCGGCAGCCCGATGATGTGGTCGTAATGGCAGTGGGTGAAAAACAGGTCGAAATCGGTAACGCCCGACGCCCGAAGCGCTCGGCCGGCAGGCGGCAGGCCAGAGCCCGCGTCGAAGAGAAGCGTATGCTTACCGCATCGCATCTCAATGCAGATCGTGTTGCCGCCATAGCGAGAGAATTCTGGCCCCGATACCGAAATGCTGCCGCGCACCCCCCAAAACCTGACCAGGAAAACGTCGTCCTCCATGCTGCTCCTTCGCGGTCCAGTCGCCCATGCTAGCCGGAGCCATCACGATGGCGAGAATTAAGTGCGCGTCACTGGTTACTTGGCGCTCCGTGCGTCGATCAGATCCGCGGTCGTATGGCTTAAGCGATCGGCGAGGACCCGCACCATTTCGATGGTCATTTCCGGGAACTCCCTCATAAGCCTCAGGAAATGATCCTTGCGAATTCTCAAGGCTTCCACCGGACTTGCGGCTCTGACGGTGGCCGTGCGGGAGCTGTTGCACAATATGGCGATCTCGCCAACGATCGAATTTGGCAGCAGTTCGGCAACTTTTATCGGTCCGTTGTCGGAATCGACCAGAATATCCGCCTTGCCTGAAAGGATGACATAGGCGGCGTCTCCCTCATCGCCTTGCCGGAAAAGGATCTGGCCGGCGCTGTAGCTTACGCGATCGGATGTGAACGCAAGCAGCTTGAGCTTTGCCGACTCTATGCCGGAGAACAAGGGAACGCGTTGCAGCATTCCAACCTCATCCTTGAGCAGCATTGTCGCAAACCTCCCAAAATTCACGTCTGCCAGACTAGAACAACCGACGCCCAGATGAAATCAATTCCGTTTCCGAACCACTTGAGGTGGCGAGCCCAACCAGCTGGAAAGCTCAATCTCTTGATCTTGCAGCGAGGTCCTACCGGTGGAATGATCCCATCTGAATGTCTCATGCTCTATGACACCAGCTCCTTGAAAATACCGTCCCCGGCCAAAAGCGTCTCGTGCGGTCCGTCTTCCACCAATCGACCCGAGTCGAAGACGACAACGCGATCGAACATCATCGCCATTGCCGGATTCGTCACGACGCACACAATTGCCGGCGAACGGCCGTCGCGTCTGGCTTCCTCGAGCACGTTTTGCAGCACCTTGTCCTGCACGCGCTGGTCTAGCGCCGACAGCGGCCGGTTGAGAATGAGAAAATCGGGCCGCTTGAGCAGAGCTCGGGCAACATCGAGCTTCTGTCGCTGCCCAGCGGTCAGCCGCCTGCCGCCGGCGCCGACGTTGAAGTCCAAACCGACATCCAGCAGTTCGGCATAAAGCCCCAATTCATCGAGAATATCATAGACGATGGAGCGTATGCGATCCGGCGCGTCGGGATGGTTGCTACCCAGACGCCCGAACAGGACATTGTCCATGACCGTAGCCGCGGCAATGTATTTGGCAGGATCGTAGCGTTCGACCGCATTTTGCAGCTCGGGCGGCAAGTCTTCATAGAACCGGTTGCGTGCGGCAACGATCTTGTCCATCAATTCCTCGCCCAGCAGGCCGAAGCGATGCCGGGGCTCGATATAGGCAAAGCTCAGGGTGACCATCATAGCGCGGTCGTTCTCCGAGACCGTCTCGTAGGGACGGTTCTTGAGCCGTTGCAGCAAGGTTTCGTAGGCGGGTATCTCCTCGGCGCTCATGAACGCGAGCTGCTGGAAGAACTGGTGATCGGGCGGCAGATCGGCAAACAGCTCGATCGCTTGTTCGGCGATCTCCAAGCCCATTTCGTAGAGCGTTCGATCGAGGCCGGCTTGCCTCAGCACGGAAGCAAAATAGGGATTTGCCGCCAGAGCCTTGTCGGCCAGCTCCGGGCCTGCGGCAGCGCCGAAGAGTAGGTTCTGGCCGATCGTTGCTTCCTTGTTGTAGGCGCCCGGTTCGAATGGAACCACCAGTCCGCTCAATCCTTCGTGTTCCAGTCGGGTTCGCAGCGCCGCACGCAGTTCGACGATCCGCCCGGCAAGCTCCGTGTGACGCGTGAGGTCGGCCGAAGAACGCAAGCCTAGATCGAGAATGTCGCGCGACAGAACAACCGCGTCGAGCACCTGGCGCACGGCTTCAAAGAGGTCGTGCGGGCCGGTAGCGCCGACGGAAGCGTAGTCGATCCAGTCGCTGTGGATATCAAGGTCCGGGTTGCCCGACCGGCGCGCCTCGTGGATGTTCCAGCGCTGCTGGTCCGCTTCGGCACCGTCATAAGTCACCGATGTCAGCGGCGCATGCTTCAACCCGTAGAGCAGATTGTCGCGAAGGCTTGCCTGGAACAGGAAAACATCCGACGAGGCATAGGACATGCGCCGGCCGGTCACTGCTTCGGGAAGTTCAAGCAGGTCGTCGGCACCCGAAGCGACCTTTCCGCTTTCCGGCCAGTTCAGCCGCGCGAAGGCCTCTGCGAGCGCCTCCGCTCCACCTGTTGAGGTGCTGACCAGCGCCACCGTCTCACCGGGCTTGACCTGGAGAGAGATACGGTCGAGGAGCATTGCACCGCCATCGTCCGCCATGGACAGACCGATCGCGGACAGGGGCTTGGTCATCGGACCGGGATCATCGATCGTCAGTGCGCCGATTTGCGGCGCAATGAGACCCTCGACGGTGAATTGTTCGACGACCTGCTGGTATTTGACCTGGACATCCTGCCGGTCCTGATCCCAGTCGATCAGTTCCTTCATCGGTCCGGGCAGGTCCTTGTAGGCGCCGATCACGGCCACGAGCTGGCCGACGTCCAGCCGCCCCTGGATGACCAGATACCCGCCGACCATGTAGAACAGAAATGGCGTGATCTGCGCGAGAAAATTGTTGAGGAACTTTACCATGAATTTCCATTGGTAAAGATCGAAGCGGATCTTGAAGATGAGCCCGAGCCGGGCAGCTATATCGGCGCGCTCGTAGTTTGATGTATCATGGACGTGAACCGCGCCGATGCCGTCGACGATTTCGCCGACGCGGCCCGAAAGCGCGCGCGCCGTCAACTGCCGTTTGCGCCCGAGCACGATCAGCCGCCGCCGCATTCGCGGGATGAGCACGATCTGGATCGCCACGATCACGGCGGCGATCATTCCGAGCCAGAAGTTCTGGACCACGATGAACAGCATGGCCGTCACCGCCTGGCCGCCGAGCAGCACCGGCTGCAGGAAAGCATCGCCGATGAAACCGCCCAGCGGCTCCACCTCGTCCTTGACCATGGTCGCCACTTCGGCGGATTTCACGCGCTTGAAATAACGCGGCGGAAACCGCAGCACACGATCGACCAGTTCGAAGCGGATACGGCGCAGCATGCGTTCGCCGAGCCGGCCCTTGTAGGTGTTGATGTAGAATTTGAACAGGCCGTTGACGATGACCAGCAGGAGGAACACGAGGCTGAGGGCAAACAGCGTCGTCGTGCGGTCGAGCTGAAAGCCAGGAAAGAACTGGACCTCTCCGATGAACGGCAGGTTATAGTGGAGCCGCATGAATGGCTGGGTCGCGCCCGGTTGCTCGAAGCCCTTGCCTTGGATCGGGCCGTTGACGATCAGCTTCGGCAGGTCAAAGGACATGAAATACGGAATCATCGAAAGCAAGACGATAACCAATATCCAGAGCTGCTGCTTCTTGGTGTGCGTCCAGATATAGCGAGCCAGGCTGGGTTCCATATGCGACTGTGGACCTTCAGTTTAACGAACGAAGTAAAGCCTCAGCTGGTGGACGGCGCATCGGCAATCATCGCCGGCGACGCGTTCGAAGCCTGCGAGGCGGCTTGGCGGGGCAAGATTGCGTTGTGTCGCCCGAAATCCCAACGTACAAGGCGAATATGATGGATGTCACGCAACCGCGCAATGCCGGCATGGACGGGCACGAGCAGGCCTTGGACCTCACGCGGGGAATTGCTGCCTATGTCAACCACCCTCTCGTGGCGGGGCTGGCGCGCGTCATCGCCAAACATCCGCAGGCCGACATCGCCAACGCATTCAACCACAAGCAGGTGGCCTGCAAGATGTGGGCGCTCGACAGACTGTTCGAAAGCTGCGGCGGGCACTTCGCGCGCATATGGGTTCTGGGCGGATGGTACGGCATATTGCCGGCAATGCTTTTCAACGACCCCCGCTTCGATATTGCTGCAGTCGATAGTATCGACATCGATCCCGAGGTCGCGCCAGTTGCCCGGACCCTCAACCGGGACGCCGGCGACCGGTTCCGGGCGCTGACGGCAGATATGTACGCACTCGATTATGCACACGCCGGGCGGTCCGACCTGATAGTCAACACGAGCTGCGAGCATATCGCCGATCTCAGCGCCTGGCTTGCCCTGCTCCCGCGGGGCACGAATGTACTGCTGCAATCGAATGACTATTTCAGCGAGCCGACGCACATCAACTGCGTGGCTTCACTTGCAGCCTTCGAAGCAATGGCGTCGCTGCGGGAGATGCGGTTCTCCGGCGAGCTGCCGACAAAAAAATATACGCGCTTCATGCTGATTGGAACTGTTTGAAGCGCGTTGCGCGAACTCTAACCCCGACGCGATCCGCGTCAGGATTTTACTGACCATGTTCGATGCCGCTCGCGCAGGATTTGCGCCGAGTGACGCGCCCCTTCCAGATCGAGACGATGCGCGGACGGCGTCGGGGCCGCAAGCGCCTGTTCGATCGCTTGCGCCAAGCCTTCAGGCGTCAGGTCCTTTTCCATCAGCACCGTTGCAAGACCGAGTTCTTCGAGCATCAGGGCGCGAACCGTTTGTTCGGTTTCCCCGCCGGCAGCAAACGGCACGAGCAGGGAGCGACAACCCGCGCGCAGGACATCGCAGACCGTGTTGTAGCCCGCCTGCGAGACCGACAGGCGGGCGCCGGTCAGCAGGCTGGCGAAATCCTCGCGGAACCGGAAGACGGAGAGGCCCGGCGTGGCATCGCGTGCGATGGCGTCAAACTCGTCTTTCGGCAGGTTGGGACCGGTGATCAAACACCATTTCCAGCCATTGTTGGCATTCCGCGCCGCTGCGATGGTGGAGCTGACAAGGCCCCTTCCGGCAGCCCCGCCGCCAACCGACACCAGAATGTCGAAGCGCTCGGTGGCCGCGGGCGATGGCGGCGCGGCAACGAGCCCTGTGTAGGTGACCTCGGCCCTGATTGCCCCAGCTAGGGGAAATGTCTTGTCGATGGTTGCGAAAGCCGGATCGCCATGGACCATGACAAGGTCGAAATGCCTGTTGATGAGATCGACCGTTTCCTCGTTTCGGCCCGGCTTGACGCGCTCCTGAAGGATATCGCGGACGGACGTCGCCAGCAGCGGTCTGGGCGATGACGCCTCGATGGCCTCGAGCAGCGGCATGAGTTCGAAGCGCATCTGCCGGCGTCCAAATGGAAAGGCCTCGACAATGACGATATCAGGCCTGCAATCCCGGTATGCCTGCAGCAGCATCTCTGAACGCCGTTTCTTGAAATCATCGTCGACCGGTTTGCCCTGCAGGTCGACAAGTCCGGAAAATCCTTCATCACCGGAGGTGACAGGCGGCAGGGTTACAGTTTTTACCCCTGGTCCCGGAAACCCCGCGATCGGCGCGCCGCCGGTCACGACGGTTACGTCAAAGCCGTCATCGACCAGTGCCGCTGCGATGCGGCTGGAGCGCGCGAGATGGCCGATACCGAGCAGGTGCTGGACATAGAGGAAGACGCGCTTCAATCGGCGGCCCGCCACTCGCGCTCGAACAGTTCCTTGAGCTGTCCAATGCTTGCCGTATGGTCGAAATTGCCGCGCACGCGCCGCTCCGCGGCGTCGCCGAGGCGGGCGCGCAGCACGGGATCACGGATCAGGCGCTCCAGCGCCTGTGCCAGGGCAATTGGGTTTTCCGTCGGAACCAGCAGCCCGGTTTCATCCGGCGATAAAAGCTCCGGCACGCCGGAAATATCGGTCGACACGCAGGCAAGCCGCTGGCTGGCCGCCTCCACCAGGACATTCGGCAGACCGTCCCGGTCGCCATTTGCGGTGATCCTGCAGGCCAGGGCGAAGATATCGGCGCAGCGGTAGTGCTCAAGCACCTCCTCCTGCGCAAGCGCGCCTTTCCAGGAGACACGGCCATCCAATCCAAGCTTTCGCGCCAGTGCCTTGAGCCGTTCCAGCTCCTCGCCGCCGCCGACGTGCTCGAAACGCCACGCCAAATCGCCAGGCAAGAGGGCAAGGGCCTTCAGCAGGGTGTCGTAACCTTTCTTTTCAACGGCGCGCCCGACACTCAGAATGATGACCGGTTCGCCCGGCGCCGAGCCGTCATGCTGTTTTCGCGCCTCGCCGAAACTGCCGAAGCGATCGAGGTCGAGCCCATGGTAGCTCAGATGCACGGACGAGTTGCCGTTGGCGAGTTCTTTCAGACGATCGAAGCCGGTTTTCGTGCAGGTGACCGTCCAGCGCGCCGAGGAAAGCTTGCCGGCCAAATCCCAGTCTTCCGAAGTCCAGATGTCCTTGGCATGGGCCGAGCAACTCCAGGGCAGGCTACGAAGTAGGCTGGCATAGCGCGTCACCGATGCCGGCGTGTGCGCGAAATGCGCATGCAACCATCCCGCGTCTTCCGGCCATTCGGCCGCCAGCACGAGCGCCTGCCCGAAGCGGCGCACGCGATTGCGCGTGAAGTCGCGGGGGATATCGGTAGCCAGCGATCCGAGCGCGCGCCAGAAACCCGGCCGCAGCAGATAGGCAAGCAGCGAGCGAACCACGCGCAGCGGCTCTTCATGCAGATATTCCGGCAGATAACGGACGGGCGCTTTGATCTCGTCATGCACGGGATGGCGTTTTTCGTCGGTCGGCCGCCTGAGCGCGACGAGTATCAGGTCGAACCCCGCGCGCTCCAGACCGAGCAGTTCCTGCGCGATGAAGGTTTCCGACAGCCGCGGATAGCCCTTCAGAACCACGACGATCTTGCGGCGTTGCAACTCAGCTCATTCCTTCAATGACCGAAAGGTGAGGGCTGGCCCGCCGGTCGAGCAGTTCCGCGACGATTTCGGAAATATGGGGCAGCCCTTCCAGCCTCAGATGCGGATTGCTCTGTGATGGGCGGGGTCGGTCAGGCAGAGCCACCAGTGCATCGGCAAACCGCTGGGAATCCTTGGCTTCGTCCGGCAAAAGCATCTCGATGAGGCCGAGTTCGGCTGCGCGCCGAGCGCGGATCAGTTGCTCCTCACGAGGCTCGACGCGCGGCACGATCAGCGCCGGCTTGTCGAAAGACAGGATCTCGCAATAGGTGTTGTAACCGCCCATTGCCACTACCGCCTTGGCCCCGGCAATCAGGTCTTCCATGCGGTTGTCGAACTCGATGATCTTGATGCAGGGGATCTTGGCCCCCTTCTTGAGCAGCTTGTTGCGCTTGCGCGCCGGCATGTAGGGCCCAAGCACGATCAGCGCCCTGTGCTGCAGCTGCGGATTCTGCTGATAGGCATCGATGACATCGTGGATCAGTTCCGCGCCGTCGCCGCCACCCCCTGTGGTAACGAGGATATACTCACCCTCGGGCCGGTGGCCGGGCAACTCGTTCCGCTGCAGGCGCCGTTGCAGGAAGCCGACGAACCTCATCTTTGCCCTGACAGCCGGCGGCACATCCAAGCCAGTCAACGGATCGTAAAAATCCGGCGGGCCATAGGCCCAGACCTTGTCGTAGAACAGGCCTATCTTGCGCATCACATCCCTGCGTGCCCACTCTGCTTCAAGCAGATGCGGCGCATCCATCACCTCGCGCAGGCCAAGCACGAGCGTGGTACCCCGCGTCTTGAGGTAGGACAGCGTGTCCTCGATCTCACCGCGCAGGCCGAGCGGTTCCTTGTCGACGATGAAGATATCCGGCCGGAAGGTCTCGGCCGTGTGGCGGATGATCGACTGGCGCATCCTGAGCGTCTCATGCAGATCGATATCCTTTTCCAGCGAGGTATACTCGCCGTTGCGCAACTTGATGACGCTGGGGATCTTCACGAAGTCGACTCGGGCGCGATAGTCGAAGGCGCCGGCGATAGGCGCGCCGGAAATGATCAGCACCTGAAGTCCGCGGAAATCCTCGACCAGCGAATGCGCGATAGTCCGACAGCGCTGCAGGTGGCCGAGCCCGAACGTGTCGTGGCTGTACATGAGAATTCGAGCGTCTTGTACGTGCTGGGTCATTTCCGAACGTCTTTTCGAATTCTCGCTTTGGGAACCGGGGCGGTTGGGGAAGTTAACCGACCTGTTGTGAAACATGAGGGCGCAATTTTCAATTCGTATTACCCAAGAGGCCGCAGATCGCCCCTCACCGTCCGCGAATTCATCGTCGCCCATGCGACCGGCGCGATGCGAAGGGCCAGATAGCGCTGTTCACTCTGGACCCGCATTTCGTGGTGTAGATGGACGGCAACAAGAATCCGAAGCTCTTCATGAAGCTACATTCGCACGAAGCGCTAGGTCCTGTCTTCCCCGCACGTGCTCGTCACGACGAACGCGCGATGCACCGAAACCCAAGGTGGCAGGTGGAGGTATCCACGGGCTGCGCCATGCGAGCAGCCGGGCGGTAACGGCGGCAGTAGCTGGGGGCGCACAGGAAGGACCCGCCTTTGGTGACCTTGCGCGGAATCCTGATGTCGGGCGTCAGCGGATCGTAACTCGCCTCCCGCTCCCCGCCGCGCGGATTGTCCATCGTGCAACAGGGGCTCTCGATCCGGCGGTGCTCCTGATACCAGTCGGCAGTCCACTGCCAGACATTGCCGGCCATGTCATAAAGTCCATAGCCGTTTGCCGGGAAGGAGCCGACCGGCGCGGTCCATTCGTAGCCGTCCTCACAGTCGTTGCGATAGGGAAACTCGCCCTGATAGGTGTTGGCCATATGCTGGCCACTCGGGGTCAATTCGTCGCCCCATACGAAGTCGGCGCCGTCCAGCCCACCACGCGCGGCGAACTCCCACTCGGCCTCGGTCGGCAGCGCCTTTCCTGCCCAACTCGCATAAGCTTCCGCGTCCTCGTAGGCGATGTGCACGACAGGATGGTTTTCGAGCCCTTTGAGGCCGCTCGCGGGGCCCCGCGGATGCCGCCAGTTGGCGCCACGCACGTAAGCCCACCAGTTGTAATGATTGTTGCGATCAATGCCGCGCGGAGGCCTGACGAACAGGGCCGAGGCCGGCGCCAAGGCCTCCGCGCTGGCTCCGGGATAGTCCGCGGCATTCGCTGGACGCTCGGCCAGCGTGGCATAGCCGGTCGCCTCGACAAAGCGCCTGAACTCGGCATTCGTGACCGTCGTGCGATCCATCCAGAAGCCGCCGACGACGACACGATGCGCCGGCGCCTCTTCCGGATAGTGGCTGTTCGAGCCCATCAGGAATTGGCCGCCCGGGATCCAGACCATATCGGCGTGCGACGAGGCCGCCGGCCTTGCGACAAGTCGTGCCTCATTCATCGGGCGGCCTCGTCGGAACGGCAGAACGCATCCGCCAGTCAATCTCCCGCGGCCAACATATCTTCAGGGCTTGGCGTCACCAGCGGCGTGAAGTAGGTCAGCCGCACGGCTTCCATCAACAACAGCGGGGGTTTCATCTGGGTTGCGAGCTCGGTGATCCTTGCCTGCAACACCTTGACTTTATCAGGATACTTGTCAGCCAGATTGGAGGCTTCCGATTTGTCCTGCGCCAAATTGAACAGCTCTATCCTTTGCGGCAACGCTGCTGCCCACACCAGTTTCCATTCGCCCTCGCGCACCGCGCCGGTCATCGGATCGACATTGTAGACGATCTCCGTACGCGGCGAAGGCTTTCCCTCGCTGATTGCCGGCCACATATCCATGCCGTCCAGAGGTTTGTCCTTGCCAGGCTTGGCGCCGGCCAGCCCGGCCAGTGTCGGCAACATGTCAACGACGTGCATGAGGCCATTGAAGACTCCAGGCTTGATCTTGCCGGGCCAGTTCATGAAGGCGACCGAGCGGGTGCCGCCCTCGTAGAGAGTGCCCTTGCCGTCGCGATAGGGGCCATTATCCGCGGGAAGCTTGCCGCTCACCTTCGAGTCGCCCGTGAACATCGAGTTGATGACGCCGCCATTGTCGCTCATGAAAACGATCAGGGTATTTTCGCGTATCCCCTTCTTCTCGAGGGCGGCCACGACATTCCCGATCTCGTCATCGATCACCGAGATCATTGCGGCATAGGTTCTGCGGTTCTCGTCGGCGATGTCCTTATACCGGTCGAGATATTCCTTCGGAGCCTGGAACGGCGTGTGGGGCGCGGTGAAGGCGAGGTAGAGAAAGAGCGGCTTCTTCTGATCGTGAGCGTTGATGACCCGGACAGCTTCCCGACCGAACAGGGTGTTGTCGAAGCCCGGTTCCTTGATCGGCTTGTTGTTCCTGTACCAGTCCGCGATACCGTGCGACGCATGTTTGAAATGGTCGATCTCGCCGACCGTCGCCCCATAGAATGAATCAAATCCACGTTGTTTCGGCCAGTAATCCGTCTTGGCGTGACCGAGATGCCATTTGCCGCTCATCGCCGTCTGATAGCCAGCTTCTCTGAGGATTTGCGAAAGAAGGGTCTCGTCGAGCGGAAGGCCGTAGGTTCCCGCGGCGGGGACGACGCCAACCTGCATGCCATAGCGTAGCGGATAGCGGCCGGTCATGAGGGCGCAACGCGTTGGTGTGCACATCGGCTGCACGTAATATTCTTCGAGCTTCGCCCCCTCCGCGGCAAGCTTGTCGATGTTGGGCGTCTTGATGTCCGAGCCGTGATAGCCGACGTCTTTCCATCCCTGATCGTCCGCAACGATGAAGACGATGTTCGGCTGCGAGGGTTGGGCCGCCGCCGTCTGGACGCCCGCAAGGCCGGCGAGCGCGCCCGAAAGGCCGACGGGTACGGCCAATCGCGAAACGGCGGCCGCCGTCCCGGCCATCAATGCATCCCGCCGCGTAATTTTGCTGGTTGTGCCGGCTTCAGCCGGGAAGTCACGATCGTTGGTCATGTTGCGCCCCTGCTCTGCTAATTCACGCCGCTCCACTCAAAGCCAATTCGCGTCCGATCTTTTGGCGCCGATCATCTTTCCCGCCAGGCAGCCGCGGGCTTCACAACAGATGATTGCTTCAGGGGCACCAGATGCCCTCTGCGCACATCTCTGAAGCGGTTCAGCCTGCCCATGATCCCCACTCGCCGTTCGTCGGCGATATTCTTGCGCTGTTTGATCTCGCGCCATTCGGGTTCCAGGTTATTCCTAGTACAACCGCGCCGCTATCCACTTTGCGCAAAGTTTGGCATCCGGACCAGCATCGCTGGCCATAGGAGCGCCCCCCAGGGGGATGAGCCTGCCGGGCGGTTTCAACGTTTCGCGTGCGGCCAAAAAGGTAGTCGACGGCGCGGACCCTCATTCTCAGCAGTCGCAAGCGCCGCCCGGAACCCGCCACTTCATGTCAATCCGCTATTATCCTGGATGGGCTGGCGAGAATTGATAGGTGAACCCCAGCATTGGACCCTGCTGGGTGAGTTTGTTCACGAAGCCGTCGTGGCTGTAATTGTCATGTACGGCCCGATAGCCGACGAACATCGACATCTTGTCGTTGAACTGATACCCGGCGCCGCCCATCACGTCCCACATCGATTTGGAGCCTGCGCCGAAGCCACCGACGAGGCCCCAGCCGGCGAGGTAGAATCCATTGCCGACATCAGCCTTGAACTTGGCGCCGATCACCGGATCGACCCATGTATCACCGTCGCTCGCAGAGCGGCCGTCCAGCGCACCGCCGTGGAAGTCGAAACTGTTGTCGACCGACCAGAGACGGGCTCCGGCGACAAGATCGAAATTCGTCCCATCCTGATAGTAGACGCTGTAACCACCGAGCGCGGTGCCCATGAACGTGCTCACCGTCGCATCGATGTTGGAGGCGAGGATTCCTCTGGGGGTGCCTATGTTGGCGTCGAGCTTGGCGTACACAATGTCCGTGCTGATGGTGAAAGGCCCATTGCGAGCTTCCGTGAGCCCCATAAAGCCGAATTTGAGGTGGTGCAGCACGTCGCTGAAGCTCACATCGACGTCCTGAGGCGGGAATCCAAATAGGCCGCTTTCGCCCTTGATTCCAGATGCCCACAGATACGGCGCGACAGTAAAGGTCCAACCGTCGTCCTGTGGCTTGGCGATGTCTGCTGCAAAGGCATTGGCCACACCAAGTACCAATGCCCCGGCCGTTGCCAGGGCGGCCAAACGAAATTTCTTCATCATCGTCCCCCATTTTGTCGTTTTTGCTGCCCGACTATCCCAAGCAGAGACTACTCTTCCATATTGGATGAACCCTCGCTTTGCGCTCCGTCAACTGGCCACACGGCCTATCCCCACTAGGCCGTTGGTCGGCGACCTAAGTGCCAATTGATCTCGCGCAATTTGTGCTTAAGCTATATCTAATACAATCGTCCTGCTATCCAGTTTGCGCAAAAGGACGTGCCTTGACTGCCTGGCCATCATCGCCTTCGTACAGGGATGTGCAACTTGGCCCTGACGACCTCACCAGCGCCGCCTCTGGTCTGCCGGTGAAAATAGACAGGCTTTCGCCCGGCTACGTTCCCTCCCGCATCCGGCAAATCCAGTCTCCCGGCAAGTGGGCGCTCGACCTGCCAGAATTCAATTGCGCCTTCCGCGCCAATGGCGGTTTCGATTCAGGCTCCGTGGCGTTGGTGGCCATCGAGCGGGCCTGTGGGTCGACAATATGCGGCATCCCGCTTGAAGACGACTTGATCCTCGCGATCCCTGCCGGCACGACCGTGACTGCAACGGTCCGGCCTGGCCTCACTTACGTTGTCGCCATTGTTCCGACCGCAACCTGGATGGAAATCCAGTCGGTTGCCGCGGGAACGGTCCTCGAACAGATCAGCGATCGCCCCTCGGCAGTACGGCTCCCCGCCCACGAAGCGCAAAGAATCCGACGCCTGATGAAGTCGATGGCGGACCACCTCGGGGCAATTGCAAGTGACTCCGTTCTGCCGGAGCAGCTTCCAGGTGCGTTCGTGGAATATCTAGGGATGGTGGCTGACGCCTTCGCGGGCGCAGACAATCGTGAGACCGGGACAACCGGTTCCACGAGTCGTCATTTGAGACAAGCGTCGGCGGCCGAGGATTTCATTCGCACTCATATCCAGGAAGACATACGCATCGTTCGACTGTGCAAGGAAATCGGCGTCAGCCGTCGACAGCTGGAGTACGCCTTCCGCACTACGTTCGCTGTGACCCCGCTCGAATTCATCAGAGCGCTCCGCCTCAACGAAGCCAGACGGCTCCTTACCACGGCACGTGCTGACGGCTTGAGCGTTACCGCGGTCGCTATGGATGTGGGGATCACCCATCTGGGCCGCTTCGCCGCGAATTATCGACTCTTCTTCGGTGAATCTCCCTACGAAACACTGCAGCGCGCCGGAAGATCGTGACTGGGCGCAACCTGCGCCGAGAAATGCTGGTCCCCATGCAAGCGGTTCGATGGAATTTGCGCAATCCGGATAGAAGCAGAAATAGAGAATTAGTATATTCTAAAATACTGGCCGTAGGGTCGGCAGCGGAGGCTGCGTAGGCCGGAAACAAAAACGCACGGAGCGGTGAGCTCTTGGGAGGATCAAGAATGATGAGACCTAGCTCGAGATTGACCGGCGCTGCCGGAATCGTGGCCGCCCTGATGTTTGCTGGGCTGGTGGACACGGTTGGCCCGTTCGGCCCCTTTGTCAGCGACGCGCAGGCGAGAGTCGGCCGTCCGCTCACGCCTGGCAGCGTCGCAGGTGTCGCGAGGCGCACCACGCGTCGAACGATCCGCCGCTCGACCATCTACGTGGCCAGGCTCCCGGCGGCATGTGTGAAAACCTCGATCAACGGCACCGTGCTTTGGCACTGCGGCGGCACATATTATCAGGCCTACAGCGGACGCTAC
The DNA here is from genome assembly GCF_004010375.2 of Mesorhizobium sp. M2E.F.Ca.ET.209.01.1.1. Taxonomy (NCBI): domain Bacteria; kingdom Pseudomonadati; phylum Pseudomonadota; class Alphaproteobacteria; order Hyphomicrobiales; family Phyllobacteriaceae; genus Mesorhizobium; species Mesorhizobium sp. M2E.F.Ca.ET.209.01.1.1. Next base: position 59,449 of record NZ_SADP02000027.1, read on the forward strand.
GTCGTCGTCCACGTAAATTGAGTGGGAGCGGACCTCGTCCCTTAATGAACATGGTGGATCACATCCAAGAGGGCGGAAAACTTTGAGAGGCGCTTCGATCGCGCGCTCTGGGACTGCGACGTCTTGCACCGCAATGTCGGTTTCTTCAAGGTAGGGCAACGATGGACGTAGATGTCCTTGCTTACCGATTTGACCGGAAGGTTGCAGCACGATGCCACTCATGAATCGACGATTGAGAGCCAGGAATCCGGCACGCCCGGCACGACGTCTCGGAGATCTGACCGCGATGTTTGTCCTGATTGCCGGGCCCCTCGTCTTTGGCATCGCCTTGTTGTTGGCTGGTCCGGCACAAGCGCAAGCGACGGCGACCGTCCCGCCTGAAAAGGTCAAACAGCTGTTCGAGCTTCTCGACGATCCGTCGGTGAAGGCATGGGTGGCCGAGCAACGAAAGCAGGATGCCGGATCAACGGGAGAGCCCGCAGCGGCAGGAGCTTCGCCGTCCGGCGCATCGTCCGACGCCGCGGCCGCGCCGGGCCGGATGAATACGATGGCATCCTCGATGCTCGATCGGATCAAGCATCATATCGAAAGAATCGTGCGGACCTTGCCCTCACTGCCAGGCCAGTTCGCGCGCATTCGGACCGAGACCATGGAGGATATGTCCGGCAAGAGGCCCGCCGGCGTGCTTTTTCTGGTCGCGATTTTTATCGCTGCCGGCCTGGCGCTCACTTGGGCAACGTACAAGCTCACCCGTCCGTTTCGTCTTTGGATCATCGCACAATCGAAAGATACGCCCATTGGGCGGGCCAGGAAGATTGGCGGCCGCACGCTTTATTCCAGCCTGCTGATCGTCTCGTTCGCGCTGGGCAGCGCCGGCGCGTTCATCTTGTTCGACTGGCCAATGCTTATCCGCGAGATCGTGCTGACCTTTCTGATGGCTGCGGTCGCCACAGCGGCTGTGCGCATGTACCTCGCAGCCCTGCTCGTCCCCTCCTTCATGCAGGTCGAGAACGCCGTCGAGGTTCGTGCTTTGCCGGTCACCAACGAAACGGCCGACCATTGGTTCTATTGGGTACCCAGGATCTTCGGCGTCTTCGCCTTCTTCGCCGCCGCGTTCATCCTCCTGCCGGGTCTCGGCATTGATCAGGACGGAATGCTGGTGCTGTCGGTAGGTGCCGATTTCGTGCTGCTGCTGCTCTTTCTGCTTGCCGTTTGGCGCCGGCCAAGAACACTGCGGGACGATGGGCACGGTCACACGGCAGCGACATGGTTTTTGACTGCTTACTTCGTCGGCCTGTTCCTGCTGCGCATCGCGGGCGTTCCCATATTGTTCTGGTTTACCTTCGCCGCATTCTTCCTGCCTTTGGCAATCGTGCTGACGCAGCGCGGGGTCAATTTCGTCCTGCGGCCGGGTTCGGAAGAGGCTGGCCGGCCTACGATCCCGGCGGTGACGATCGCTGTCATCGATCGCGCAGTCCGGATGATCTTGATCCTGGCGGCGGCTTACCTTCTTGCGCGTGCCTGGGGTCTGGACATGCAGTCGATGCAGGACAGCAACACGACGACCACGCTCATATTACGCGGCTTGATCAATGTCGTGGTCATTGCCCTTGCCGCCGATTTCGGCTGGTCGATCATCAAAGCCTTGATCGAGAGAAAGCTGGGCATCGACACGCGGCACGCGGTGATCAGTGACGAGGAGATCCCGATCGTCGATCCGCAGCAGGCGCGGCTGCGCACGCTCTTGCCGATCATCCAGAACATTCTGCTGGCAGTGATCGTCGTCATGGCGGTGCTGATGATGCTCGCATCGGTCGGTATCCAGATCGGCCCGCTGATCGCCGGCGCCGGCGTCGTTGGCGTCGCCGTGGGTTTTGGCGCGCAAACCCTGGTCAAGGACGTGATCTCAGGCGTGTTCTATCTGCTCGACGATGCATTTCGTGTCGGCGAATACATTACATCGGGCAGCTACAGGGGTACGGTGGAGAGCTTTTCGCTGCGCTCGGTGAAGCTGCGCCACCATCGTGGCCCGCTGTTCACAATACCGTTCGGTGAACTCGGGGCAGTCCAGAACCAGAGCCGTGACTGGGTTACCGACAAATTCAACATCACAGTCGGCTATGACACCGACATCGAGTTCGCCCGTAAGCTGATCAAGCGGATAGGCCTGGAGCTGGCGGAAGATCCCGAATTCAAAAACTGGGTGATCGAACCGATCAAGATGCAGGGCGTGCAGGAGTTCGGTGAGTATGGCATCGTCTTGAGGGTCAAGGTCACAACCAGACCGGGAGGTGCCTTCGCCATGAAAGGCAGATTCTTTTTACGCCTCCGCCAGGCCTTCAAGGAGCAGGGCATCGAACTGCCATTCCCGACCGTTCACGTCGAGGGGCTGCAGAGCCCGCATGGGGCAGAGAATGCGCCTGTCGAGATTACACCCGAGTTGAAACTCGCCGTCGCGCAGTCGCACACCAACCGGCGCAGGAAAAAAGCCAGCACGACGGAGTAGGAAAGCTCCACCAGGAGATAGATCAGGCTGGCGGTTCGACGAAACGTCATGCTGATCCAGGCCGACTGTCGTACAACCAAGGAAGTCAACCCATTCGCATCGCGCTGGTTTTTTAGTAGGCTGTCGCGAGGCAAGGCTGAGGATCGGGCGTGACGGTAGTCGACGATCGTCTTCTCGAAAGCAAGATGACCAAGGTGGAGCAGGCGCGCGCCTGGAGCCCGCGCGTCATCTCGAAATTCGAGACGCTGATCAGGAGCGCCGACGACCACTCGCTCTATCGTGTCAATCCGCTGGCCTTTGCTCGCGACCGCGCAATCGCCGAGCCTGAAGCAATCGACCTCTTCCTTCACGCCGCCCGCTGCGGCTTGTTCGACATGAGCTGGGATGTGCTCTGTCCCCAGTCCGGGATGGTGCTCGACAGTTTCGGCGCCCTGCGCACGCTGAAGACCCACTACGTCTGTGGCCTGTGCGACGTATCAGGCGACACCGACCTCGATGACTTCATCGAGGTCACCTTCTCGATATCGCCGAAGCTGCGGCGCCTGCCGCACCATGATCCCGAGACGCTGCCTGTCGAGGATTTTCACTGGAAGCTGCACTTCGGACATGACGGGCGATTACCCGGGCAAGACGTTCGCTTTGTTGAGGTTCTGCGCGGTTTCGTTCGGGGCATGACGTTTCTGCCGCCCGGGACCACCACAGTGCTCCGCGCCGACCTGGGACCGGGCGCCCTTGCGGGCGTCAACGTGCAGACGCAGGCCGCATTCACTGTGCCTATATCAGGCGATCCGGTGTCGGCGCCGACGCTTCTGAAGATCGACTATGACGGCAAACGCTTCTTGCCGGCGTTGCCCGCCGTGCCGCCTGGTCCGATTGTCATTGAGGTGGCGAACAGGGGGCCGGTGCGAGGTTCATTGCTTGCCATCAACTGGCCGCCCGAGCTTGTCGCGCTGACCACCAAGCCGGCGCTCGATTTCGACCCTTATGTCTCCGGCGGAGCGCTGCTAGCGCGGCAAACCTTCCGCCAGCTCTTCCGATCCGAACGTGTCGACGAGAAGGAAGGGCTCGGCATCCGGCAGGTCACCTTCCTGTTCACCGACCTCAAGGGTTCGACCGCCATGTATGAGCGCCTGGGTGACCTCAACGCCTATGCATTGGTCCGCGAGCATTTTGCTCTGGTCAACGCGGCGGTTCAGCAACATTCCGGAGCGGTGGTCAAGACGATTGGGGATGCGGTGATGGCTGCGTTTTCGCAGCCGTCGGATGCGATTTCGGCTGCACTCCACATCTTTGAAGAAATCGATCGTTTCAACAGCGACCATGACGGGCCGGGGATCATCCTCAAGATCGGTGCCCACTGTGGACCGTCGATCGCCGTGACGCTCAACGACAACCTCGACTATTTCGGCCAGACCGTGAATGTGGCCGCGCGCGTGCAGTCCTTGGCGGAAGCCGGACAGGTCTGCATTTCCGAGGCGCTCCATTCCGCGCCCGGGGTCAGCGACATGCTCGCCGGCCATCATGTCGTGGCCTTTGACGCGCCTCTTCGAGGCGTGGAAGGTGATGCTACCGTCTATCGCATTATGCGGGGATAGAAGCGATTTGGATTGCGCCCTCGAGGCACGGCAAATCAGCCGCGGAGCCGCCACATTCGCACACGACCCGTGCCACGCAATTCCGTTTCTCCGAGCGGGTCGCAGGCAAAATCCGGTCCGAGCAATTCGTGGGTTGCATCCGAAATACGGATTTCATCGGGCTCCGCGGCCTTTTGAATGCGCGCGGCGAGATTGACGGTGTCGCCCCACAGGTCATAGACAAACCGCCTTTTGCCGATGACGCCAGCGACGATTGGCCCCGAGTGAATTCCAATTCTAAGGCTTAGCGGTTCTCCTGCGAAGCGCTCGCGCCTGGCCGCCTCCCGCAGCTCAAGCGCATAATGCGCAAGGGCTTGCGCATGATCGGATCGCGCGACGGGCAGGCCAGCGACCGCCATGACGCAATCGCCGATGGTCTTGATCTTTTCGCAGCCGTGTTGTTCCGAGAGCAGATCCGCCGCCCTGAAGAAGTAATTCAAGATAGCGAGCGTCGTCGTGGCTCCGACATTCCGCGCTCTTTCCGTAAAACCGACGATGTCGGCAAAAAGCACACTGACCTCGGCGTGGCTGTCCGCAATTTGCTCGTCCGCCTTCAGCCGCTCCGCGATTGAGGCCGGAAGAATGTTGAGGAGCAGGGATTCGGCGCGCCGGTACTCGCGCGACAAACCCTCCTGGCTCTCCCTCAATGCCTCGTTCGTCGATTGCAGCTTCGCATTGAGTTGACGCTCCCTCTCCTGCAGGAGCGTCATTTCATATGCCTTCTGCTGAAGCCGCTGCTGATGGTCGCGTTCGGGCGTGGCGTCGAGAAAGACCAGCCACACCGAGTCGCCATCGCCAAAGAAGTGAAGGTCCGCGACATGCCCGCCGGGCAGTTCCATCATCGGCATATGAAATGGAAGCTCGGGACAAGGCAGCAGCCCTTCCATGAATTCAAGCTGCTCGGCAACGGGCTCGCCGATGCGAAGCGACGAGAGCCCGTAAAAATCGAGATTGCCGCCCTTGGCTTCTATGCATTGCCGGGTGTCGATCTTCAGATACGCTGCGAAGCGCTCATTCGAGAAGAAGTCGTATATCCAGCCTCTGACTTCTTTCGGCAAACTGGACATGGTCTACTTGGCGACCATCGAAGCAAGCTGACGAAACGCATCGTCGACATGTTCGCCCGAAAGCGCGCTCGTCAGATAGATCTGCCATCCACGTTGCTTGAGTTCGTCGATCTCACCATCCGATATTGCCCACCGATCGGTCAGATCGGATTTGTTGAACAGCAGTATGAAGGGCATGGCGCCGAATTCGGCCTCGCATCGTTCGCGCAGCGTGAGCGCCACGGCAAGAGTGGCTGGCCGGGTTCCATCGACGACGAGCACGAGCCCGGTCGCGCCTCGCACATAGCTGACGCGGAACGAGCCGATATCGTCTTCGCCGGCCAGATCCCACAAGATCAGGTCCACGGTCTTGTCCGGAAACACGACGCTTTTCTTGTCGATCTTGACGCCGACCGTGGTCAGGTAGTTTTCCGAGAAGATGCTTTGGACAAACCTGCGCACCAGGCTCGTCTTGCCGACGGCGAACCCGCCCAACATGCAGATCTTTTTTTGCAGCATCCTGGGCTCCGCGCTACTCCAGGTTCACCGTAACCGAAACCCGGCGATTGGTGGAGTTCCCAGTTGGGCTATTTTCATTTTCGGGCACCGCCGGCTCGAAGGTGCCGGCGCCCCGAACCTGCAGCAGTTCCGGAGCGACGCCGCGCTTGTTGAGAAGCGCGCGAACTGTCTCGGCGCGGGCGGCGCTGATCGACGCGTTGGCCGTCTCACGGCCCGTTATGTCCGAATGGCCGGTCAGCATGAACCGCGCTGTCACGCCTGCCTTGCGGGCATTTTCGGCGAATTCCTTCAACTGATCAGCCAATCTGTCGAGCACCGGCGTCTGCTCCGGTCCCGGAACAACTCGACCGGAAGAGAAGTAAATATCGGTCGTCTGGATGGCCTCTCTCAACTGATTAAGCTCTGCAAGGTTCAGCTCGCTCAGCTGCGAGACATCCAGAACCACTCCGTCCGCCGAAAGTTGGTCGGCGGCGGCCTGCGCCCGGCTGATCCAGCCGGCAGGTGCCTCGCCCACGATGACGATGCGACCCTGGACGATCGAAAGCCGAACCGATTTCGGCGGGGACAGCGACGCCGTCAGCCGCTTCACCACGAACTTCGGATCAAGGCTCTGATAGAATTGCCACTGTGAATGAACGCGGGCAGGATCGACCTGTGTTCCGGACAGCAGAGCTTGCGGGTCGGCGGCAAGAGGATCCCTCAGACCGGAAATGTAGAACTGTCCGCCCCTCGCCGATTGCTGAGCGACGATGATTCCCGGTTGGGCCTCAAGTCGCGACACATAATACTGCCAATGCTCCGCCGCGCGTGCATCGGGGCTCACATCACGAACCTTGGAGATGTCGAACTCCGGCCCGCCTTCAGAAAGCTGTCTTGCCGCTGCGCGCGCCCGATCTATCCAGGTGTCGGGAGCCTCACCTTCGGCGACGATGCGGCCATTGACGATCGAAAGTCGCACTTTATCCATCGGATACAGTGACGCCGTCAGCCGCTTCAACACGAACGCCGGCTCGAGGCTCTGATAGAATTGCCAGCTTGCATGAACGCGCGCGGGATCGACCTGCGTTCCGGACAGCAGCGACTGCGGGTCGACGGCAAGCGGGTCTCTCAGGCCGGTAATATAGAATTGGCCATCGCGCACATTCTGCTGGGCGACGATGATGCCCGGCTGCGTCTCCAGTCGCGACACGTAGGCCTGCCAACGCTCCTCGGGGCTGACATCACGGACCCCGGAGATGTCGAAAACCGGGCCGCCGGCTGAAAGCTGCTGGGCAGCCGCCCGCGCCCGGTTGATCCACGCGGTGGTAGCCTCGCCTGCGGCAACGATGCGATCATTGACGACTGAAAGCCGCACCGAATCCGGTGGCGTGAGCGACGCCGTCAGCCGCTTCAGCACGAACTGCGGCTCAAGGCTCTGGTAGAATTGCCAGCTTGCATGCACACGTGCGGGATCGACCTGCGTTTCGGCCAACAGCGACTGCGGGTCGGCGGCAAGCGGGTCTCTCAGACCGGTAATATAGAATTGGCCGTCGCGCACATTCTGATCGGCGACGATGATGCCAGGCTGGGTCTGCAGTCGCGACACATAGGCCTGCCAGCGGTCCTCGGCGCTCACATCGCGGACCCGGGAGATGTCGAAGACCGGGCCGCCTGCCGAAAGCTGCTGGGCAGCGGCCCGTGCCCGGTTGATCCACGTGGTTGTCGCCTCACCCTCGGCGACGATGCGACCATCGACGACCGAGAGTCGTACCGAATCCGGAGGCGCCAACGACGCCGACAGCCGCTTCAGCACGAACTGTGGCTCGAAGCTCTGATAGAACTGCCAGTTTGAATGAACGCGGGCGGGATCGACGTCCGTTCCCGGCAGCAGCGACTGCGGATCCGCGGCGAGCGGGTCTCTCAGGCCGGCGACATAGAAGTCGCCGCCACGGATTTTTTGGTCCGAAACGACGATGCCCGGCTGGGCTGCCAGCCGCGACAGGTAGGTCTGCCAGCGGTGTGCGGATTGCCAGGATAGAAAGTACCAGCCGCCCGCCACGATCAAAGCCAGCAGGACCGCCGTCACCACCAGCCACGGAAATCCCTCTTTCGAATCCATGTGCTGCAGCTCGACGCAGGTCTGCAACTGCGTCTCCACGCCGGGCAACTGGGAACTGTCGCCGTCGAACCGCTCCAGGGCCCGCGAGGATTCTTGATGGATGCGAAGCAGTACGTCGCGGATGACTTCATGCAGTTCCTCCGGAGGATTTCCCCGGATTACCGCAACCAGGGTCGCAAACTGTCCGACTTCCGACCAGAGGCGAAGTTCCCCGAACCGGATGGTGTCGAGGCCGCTATTTTCCTTCTCTTTGAAAGAGTCCTTCACAAAATCCTGGATGGCGCTCAGCATCGAGGAAATCAGTTGAGGATCTTCGCTGGTTGCGTCTTGGGAAGTTACATGCGCAATCAGGAGCCCGGAAGCGCGACTGATGAGAAAGACATGTTCCACGCGATAGATAAGAGAATGCTTGAGAACAACTGCCGAGAAGCTTGTCCCCGTTCGCCAGGCTTCAAACCTCCACTTCAACCCATGCCATGTGAATATATGCCTTAGAGACTCATTCAATGACTGGAAGGTCTGGTCGATCTTTTCGCCAATCGACTTGCGAATGGCCGGCAGAAACACCGGATACAATATATCCGTCAGCGTGTTCGGGTTCTTTTGGATGGACCGCTGCGCGGCCCTCTCGACCGCCGGGGCAAGGGCCTCGCCGAGTTGCGTATGCGACGCGCGCGCGGTTGCCTCGGGCAGAACGTTGCCCACCGCGGTGGCAAGCTGCTCGGGTTCGTCGAGCAGGTGCGTAACGCGTGACAGCTCCGAGATCTCGCCGCCGACGAGCAGTTGGCGGAGCCTTTCCAGCCGATGGTCGGCGGCTGGAACGCCTTCGTAAAGGGCATGGTTGTCCGGATCGACGTTCCGGGCAATTTCCACCAAAAGGCGGGCCAAAGCCTCGCGATCAATACCGGTATCGTTCGAAGCTTGTCTTTGAGATAGGCTGATTGGTTCGACGCTCGACGTCAAGTTCCGATCAACTCACTTTCCAGCCACGCTCCGAATTGCCCTTGCTGCCGACAGGATCCTGGTTGAGACATTTCGCGACCTCGACGAACAGGCCGGCCAGAAGGTTCCGGTCGGTCTTGACGTTGCTGAGATCGGAAAAGATCTTCTCCATCAGCATTTGAGCGCTCTCGTTCTTCTGCTTGATTTCCTCGCGCAGCAAATGGTCGCTTCTGCTCATGCGATCCGCGAATTCGCGCTCGAGCTCGCTCAATTGATCCGACAAGGCGCGCACCTGCTTTTCGAGCGCCTGGTTTTGATCGCGAAGATTGCGGTCCATCTCCTTGTCGGCCTCGGCGCGCGCGTCCTTTTCGTTGCGCAACTGCGTGGCCAGCGAGTCAACTTGCTTCTTGGCATTCGACTCGTAGGTTTCAAGATTGCGCTTGGTTTCGGATTCGACATCCTTGAATCGCTGCAGGAACCGTTCCTCAAGTTTGGAGAAGCGGCGATCATAGTCCTGCATCTGATTGCCGAACAAAAGATCGCGTATCTTGTCGACACCTGGAGCGTCACCGCCTGGCCCGCCCTCGCGAGCCTGGGAGGCCATGAAGTTCAGCCCATTTCCTTCTGAATTACCTATCAGATTTGCATCCGCTTTATTTGTCGAAGAAGCGGCACTCGAAGATTCCTTCGCCATCTCTAAACCCCAATTACCCGCTACAACATTAGGAGATGTGAAATTATGTCAGACAAATACCAGGCCCGCAAGGCGGAATCCTCTTGGCTTGAAACTGATTCGCCCGTCCCTTGTTCGCCTCTTGGACAGCAGGGCGCATCGAGCGGTCCAAGGGCCTGATCCATCAGAAGCGATTGACACTGGTCTATATTGCCCTCGCCATCGGTTCCGCAGAACTCTCAGCACATTACCTTCGAAAGCGATGGCGCCGGCCGCCAAAATCAGCCCATATTCGCTGCGTAGAGCGGCTTGCGCCCATAAGGCGCGTGAACAGGCCCCGGCTCATGCGCCGCATTGCAGGGTATCGATGCCTTTTGCAGGGTCGATGCAAGCGCGGCACCGGGCTGCGGACCGCAGACATCGAGGAGTTTTCATGACCAGACATCTTTTGCCTATCGCGCTGGCTGCCGCGGTCGCGTTCCCGGCGCTGGCAAGCGCCGCCGACACGCAGCCGCCTCCCCGCATCATCGTATCCGGCGAAGGCGAAGCGACGGTGGCACCGGACATGGCGATCCTCTCGCTCAGCGTCATGCGCGAGGCAAAAAGCGCGCGCGAGGCGCTCGATGCCAATAACGACGCCATGGCGGCGGTGATTGCGGCGATGAAATCCGCCGGCATTGCCGATCGCGACCTGCAGACGGCGGGCATACAGATCAACCCGCGCTACAACTACACCAACAAGGCCGACGGCAGCCAGGAAGCCGAGCTCGTCGCCTATCAGGTGACCAACACGCTGTCGGTGCGCGTGCGCGACGTCGACAAGACCGGCGAGATCCTCGACAAGGCGGTATCGCTCGGCGTCAACCAGGGCGGCGGCATCGCCTTCACCAATGACGATCCGAAGGCGACGATCACCGAGGCGCGCAAGAAGGCTGTCGCCGACGCGATGGCGAAGGCCAAGACGCTTGCCGAAGCCGCCGGCGTCAGCCTGGGCAAGGTGCTCGAGATCACCGACCAGAATATCGCGCCGGCGCCGATGCCGATGGCGGCCAAATCATTCGATGCGGCCCGTTCGGCCGTCCCGGTGCAGGCTGGCGAAAATTCCTACAACGTCCAGGTCACGGTCACCTTCGAGCTGAAGTAACGATCGGCCGGCGCGCCGCAGGCGCCACCGACACGCAAAAAACCCCGGAGGATCGGTCCTCCGGGGCTTTTTTCGAGCCGCGCCTCACCTCGAGGGGCTCCGCTACTTAAGATTGATCTTCGCAGAAGATCATATCCTAACAGCCGATCCTCGCAGAGGATCGTCCTTTCAGCCTCAGCGATAGATGATCGGGCAGCCACGCTCGTTGGCGAACACAACCACCACGCGGTCGCCATACTGGCGGCCGACGACCTTCACCGTGCGGCGGCTGATATCGACGATGCGGGCGCGGTGCAGGCCCATGCGTTCGGCCTTGTCGAGGGCGCGATCCGGCGAGCAGCCGCGCCAATCGCGGTCACGGCGCCAGTCGCGGCGGTAGTAGCCGTCATCGTCGCCCGTATAGACGCCGAAGCGCGGATCCTGGTTGTTACCGAAACCGAGATAAAGGCTGTCCGCATGCGCCGGAATCGCGGCAAGCGTGCCGAGCCCGACAAGCGCCGAAAGGGCGGCAGTCTTGATGGTGTTGAACATGGTCTTCTCTCCTTGTTGCGGGCTTTCGCCCTAGAACCGATGATTGGAAAATGCCTTTTTGTGTCTGAACTTTCCGCGAACCGCCCATTCATGTCCGGTTCATGTAAACGCGAACCCGTAGGGTTCGTCGCTCGTGACCAAAAACGCTAACCCCTTAGGGTTCCAAACGCGAACCCGCAGGGTTCGTCGTTCCCCGTCAAAAAGCGCCCCCGTCAGGGTTCGTCATCCCTCGTCAAAAGGCGCCCGTTCAGGGTTCGTCATCCAATATGTAATCAAAGTAGTCGTCCGGCTCGGCCAGATCGGTCTCCTTGGCCTTCACCCGGCCCTGGATCGAAATACCGGCTTCATGCACGGTCGCAGCACTTCCCGAAACAAGCCTGTGCCACCAGTAGAGGTCATGGCCCTCGGCGATCAGCCGGTAGGCGCAGGTCTTTGGCAGCCAGGTGATGGTGCGCACATTCTGCGGCGTCAGCCCGACGCAGTCGGGCACCCGCGTCAGGCGGTTTGCATAGTCGGAGCAGCGGCAGCTTTCGGCGTCGAACAGCCGGCAGCCAACGCTTGTCCAGAAAATCTCGCCCGTATCCTCGTCCTCGAGCTTCGACAGGCAGCATTTGCCGCAGCCGTCGCAAAGTGATTCCCACTCGGCCGGGGTCATCGCCTCAAGTGTCTTAGTTTTCCAGAATGGCGCGGTCATTTCGGTGGATTTGGCCCTCCGCGACCTTCCGGTCAAGCGCTGCTGTCACGCAGACTCACTATCAACATTAGAAAAACACGAAATTGCCTTCAAAAGGCCGGCCAGGCGTCCTTGGCTGGCGCCAATGCCTGAAGGAACCAATTGCGGTCGATGAAAGTTTGGGCAGGGATGGGACCCCATTAGGAGAAAATGATATGAAACGCCAACCACGGATTCTGGCGGGCACGGCAATCGGCCTGCTTATGGCATCCGCGCCGTTGGGCGCGTACCCGCTGCAGGGGGGTGTCGCTTCCGGCAGCCTGCATGGTGCGCCGCTCGTGCTGGCTCAAGCCGCTTGCGCCGAAGGCCAGTCGGCCGAGGAATGCGCGCAGGGCGGAGCCGAACAGCCGAAGAAGAAGAAGCGCGAGCAGCAGCAAAGCGAATCGGCGCCGGCAACCGAACAAGCCGCCCCTGCCGAGACCGAGCAGAAGCCGCGCAAGAAGCGGCAAGAGCAGCAGCAGATTGATAATGGCCAATCCGGCGAGGCTGCTCCCGCCGAGCAGCAATTCAAGCCGCGCAAGAAACGCGATCAGCAGCAGCAGATCGAGGCGGCGCCCGCCGATCAAGGCGGCCAGCCCGTGACCGACGAGCAGCAGTTAAAGCCGCGCAAGAAGCGCGACCAGCAGCAGCAGATCGAGGCCGCGCCGGCCGACCAGGGCGGCCAACCCGCGACCGACGAGCAGCAGCCGCGCAAGAAGAAGCGCAACCAGCAGCAGATCGAAGCGGCGCCAGCTGACCAGCAGCCCACGGAACAGGTCGCGCCTGCCGCCGGCGACCAGCTGCAAGGCAACCAGGGTAAGAAGAAGCGCAAGCACGATCAGCAGCAGAGCGAGCCCGCCGGCCAGGCCGGCGAGCAGGTCGCGCCGACCGACCAGACCGCCCCTGCCAACGACAATCAGCAAGGCGGCAACCAGTTCAAGAAGAAGCACAAGCAGAACCAGCAGGGCGAGACCGCGCCGGCCGAGCAGACGCAGACCAATGAGCCTGCCAAAAAGCCGGCGCCGGCAGGTGAACCTGTGCCGCAGGCCGAACCGTTGCAGACCGGCGAGCAGCCGGCCCAGGGCGCAGAGACCCAGGACAAGAAGAAACGCGGCAAGAAGCTAGGCGAGCAGCCTGCTACCGGGCAGCAACCGGCGACGGGCGAGCAGCCAACCACCGGTGAGCAAACCCAGGGTGGCAAGCAGTTCGGCAAGAAGCCAGTGACCGAACAACCCACGACTGGAGAGCAGCCGGCGACAGGCCAACAGCCGGCCAACAACAATCAGCCCGCTAACGGCGGCAACGCCGCGCAAGGCGAAGCGCCCGCGAACCCGAACGAGGCGCCTATCCTGGACAGCCAGAAGGACGTCATGCGCAAGCACAAGGGCCGCAACGATAACGGCCAGAACAGCGGTGGCCAGGCAGGTGGCGCTCAAACCGAAAATGGCCAGAACGCCAATCAGGCCGGACAGCAGCAGGGTGGTGAGCAGGCGCAGAAGCCGGCTCCGGTCGATCAGGGTCCGCCGCCCACCGACGACAAGTCGGCGCAGCAGGCCATCAAGCCCGAGAAGATCGTCCCGGTGGACCAGGAGAAGGGCAAGCGCATCGAGCTTACGCCCGACCAGGTCGTGCGCGAGCGTCGGCGGCCGCAGGGCGCGGATGTCGTGAAACAGTTCGGCGACCGCGTCATCCTCCAGTTCAACAACCAGACCTTCGTGGAAAGCAACGAGGCGCCTCGCATCACCCGCGGCGCCAGGGACGTCTACTACGAGGATCTGTCGGGTGGCCGCACCCGCGAAATCGTGGAGCGCGACAACGGCGTCAGGATCATCACCATCCGCAACCGTAATGGCGACGTCATCCGGCGATCGCGCATTACACCGGATGGCCGCGAATATGTGCTGACCTATGTCGACGAGCGCTACTACAACGATGTCGATGAGTGGCGCGATCCCGGCGACGAGCTGCCGCCGATGCGGCTCGACATCCCGCGCCGGGACTATATTCTCGATTCCGAGGATGTTCAGAGCGATGACGACTACTACACCTTCCTCGAGCAGCCGCCGGTGGAGAGGGTGCAGCGTCTCTACTCGATCGACGAGGTCAAGCGGTCGGCCCGCGTGCGCGACATCGCCCGGCGTATCGACCTCGACACACTAAACTTCGACTTCGGCTCGGCCACGATCTCCGACACCGAGGTGCAGAAGCTCGAAGGCGTCGCCAGCGCCATGGAAAAACTGCTGAAGAAAAATCCGGCCGAGACCTTCCTGATCGAAGGCCACACCGACGCCGTGGGCACGCCGGAGGCCAACCTCGCCCTGTCGGACCGCCGCGCCGAAGCGGTTGCCGAGGCACTGACCAATGCCTTTGGCATCCCGGCCGAGAACCTCACCACGCAGGGCTATGGCGAGGAATATCTCAAGGTGAACACGCCTGGTCCGAACCGCGAGAACCGGCGTGTCGCCATCCGCCGCATCACCTCGCTGGTAGCGCCGGTGGCAAGCAACAGTGACCAGCAATGAGTGTTGGATTTCAAGATCCTGATCGGATTTCTGTAATCAGCGCTTGAGATGAAGGCCCGTCCGCTCTGAACTGACCCCCGAAAGTTGGACACAACCTTCGGGGGTTTTGCATGTCCAAGCACAGTCCGCGTTTCAAGCGCTCGGTTGTCGACAGCTATTTGTGTGGGAATGAAAGCTACGCGAGTGCTGGGTC
>NZ_SADP02000277.1:0-405 GCF_004010375.2 Mesorhizobium sp. M2E.F.Ca.ET.209.01.1.1
TTTGCCGAAAACCTGCTCGGCGAGACGCGCGCCTTGAAGGAACGCGTCATCGACGGGTCCGAAAGCCTCGCCGCCGCAGGCAAGGCACTGATTTCCGCCTAGAGCATCCTGACATGCGAAGGAACTGACCGTGACAGACCACATCCTCGTCGAGCGCCAGAGCGCCGTGCAGATCATCCGCATGAACCGGCCTGACAAGAAGAACGCGCTGACCCGCGCCATGTATGCGAAGATGTCGGCAGCCCTGGCCGAGGGCGACGCCGATCCGGCGGTGCGCGTGCATGTCTTCCTCGGCGTCCCCGGCGCCTTTTCTTCCGGCAACGACCTTGCCGACTTCCTGGTCATCGCCACCGGCGGCGAAGGCGGCACCGAGGTCTGGGATTTCCTGATGGCGCTGGCCAAGGT
>NZ_SADP02000278.1:0-405 GCF_004010375.2 Mesorhizobium sp. M2E.F.Ca.ET.209.01.1.1
GGGAGTTTCCTGAAGCGACCCGCGACACCGGCATTTTTTGGGGAATTCCGGCGATGAAAACGAAATTCGCAGCTTCCGTGCTTTTCGCGCTGCTCTATGCGCAGGGTCTGCTCGGCTTTGCCGCACTCGCCAGCGTGCTCCTCAAGGAACGCGCTCACGCAAGCGAGTTCGTCGCCGGCGGCGACATGGCCTCGGGTCCGTCATTGCTGGTGGTGCGCTGAACCTCGCGCGCATCGGCGCGGAAATGGAAGGGCCGATGCTGATCCGGGGAACAAGCGGGAAAAGGCAGCCGTCAGTCGGCGCGGGCCCGCTCCATCCAATCATTGAAGACGCGGCCCGAACTGTGCAGTGTCGCCCCGTGCCGGCGCTTGGCGCGCATGCCGAAACGGGCACGGGCGGCGGCAG
>NZ_SADP02000279.1:0-404 GCF_004010375.2 Mesorhizobium sp. M2E.F.Ca.ET.209.01.1.1
GCCACCAACCAGCATAGCATCGCCCAGGCGAAGCCTGCACACCAGCCCGCCAGCACATCGGACGGCCAGTGGACGCCCAGATAGACGCGGCTGACGCCGACCAGCACCGTCGTCAGCACCGCCAGGAACAACACGTAGACCTTGGTGGTCCGGCCCGGCAGGAAGCGTGCCGCCAGCGAACCGAGCGTGAGATAGGTCACCGCCGACAGCATGGCATGGCCGCTCGGAAAGGAGAGCGAGGTCTCGTTGACCAGATGCGAAACCAGTTCCGGACGTGGCCGGTCGACGCCGACTTTCAGCAGGCTCGACAGAAGCTGGCCGCCCGCCACGGCAACGAAGATGAGAAGCGCAGTGCCTCGCCTGCGGATCAAAAGCAGATATATGACCGTCGCGGTGGTGATCAG
>NZ_SADP02000280.1:0-403 GCF_004010375.2 Mesorhizobium sp. M2E.F.Ca.ET.209.01.1.1
TCTTGAACCCTGAATCAACCCATGACAACACGACGGGCGCATTGCCAGGTATATGCGATTATCATCCAGTGGTTTTTGCGGACACAGGGTGCACGTTTGGCCCCGATTTCAAGGAACACCTTATAGATCTCCTCATTTTGCGCAGGGGCAAGTTGGTTCCGGACCCTGGGATGGCAGCCTACGCAACCGTGCCAAATCCTCCACCCTATCGAAGAGATCCGGATGACCCCTTTCCCAGGGCGCCGTAGGCTGCAAAGCCAAACCTAGGAAACTTGTCATGAATAGGCGCGGATTCGTGCTTCGTTTTGGATCAACTGCGGCGCTTGTAACGTTTTCCGGCAGTCTTGGTTTGAGCCATAGTGCAATGAGCGCCCAGCATCAATCTTTCGGTGCCTCCCTCCTC
>NZ_SADP02000281.1:0-403 GCF_004010375.2 Mesorhizobium sp. M2E.F.Ca.ET.209.01.1.1
TCTCGGCGGCGTCCTTGTCGGCTGCATCGGCGCCGGTGAAGCGCGGCAGGATCGGGCTGCGGTTCTTCGGATAATAGGAACAGCGCATGGCGATCTCGACCGTGTTGTCGATCGCTTCCGGCAGATCGGAGAACAGCCGAGCCATATCGGCCTGGCTGCGCAAGAAATTGTCCGGCGAAAGTCGCCGGCGATTGTCCGCGGCGACCACAGAGCCTTCGGCAATCGCAATCAGCGCATCATGCGCCTCGTAGTCGTCGCGCTTGGAGAAGAACGCCTCGTTGGTGGCGACCAGCGGCAATTCATGCGTATAGGCCAAGTCGACGGTCGATTTTTCGACCGTGCGGTCGTAGCCGGCGACCCGCTCCAGCTCGACATAAAGCCTGTCGCCGAACAGGCCTTTGAG
>NZ_SADP02000282.1:0-403 GCF_004010375.2 Mesorhizobium sp. M2E.F.Ca.ET.209.01.1.1
GTGGACCCGCCCCGGGCTGGGCACTGAAGTCGCGCTGGCGGTTCCCGCCCGGCGCCTGTATCACCGCCGCCCCTCACGCTGGCGGTGGCCCTGGAGAAGAACATCCCATGAGTGAGTCCCCTGCCCCGATCGGCGTGCTGGTGGTCGACGACCACCCGTTGCTGCGTGACGGACTGGCCGCGCTGGTGGGCGCCCAGCCCGACCTGCGCATGCTGGGCGAAGCCGCCGACGGCGAGGAAGCCATCGCCCGCTACCAGCAGCTACGGCCGGACGTAGTGCTGATGGACCTGCAGATGCCACGCCTGGATGGCGTCGAGGCCATCGTGCGGATCCGCGCGATGGACCCGCGCGCGCGCATCATCGTGCTGACCACCTACCGTGGTGACGTACGCGCGGTACGGGC
>NZ_SADP02000283.1:0-402 GCF_004010375.2 Mesorhizobium sp. M2E.F.Ca.ET.209.01.1.1
ATGTTTCGCAGTACGGATGGGGCATGCTCGGACCCGATGCGATGACCTACTTTGCCGGCAAGGCCGGCGTTATGGGCCATGCGGCGACCATCGACGTCTTCTATCCGGTCCACTACGGCCAGGTCGGCTTGTTCCTCGACCCCGAGCTTTCGATAACGGACATCGTGACCCCGCGCACGCTCTGCATCCATCTCTTCGACAATCTGCTGAGGGACCGGATCGGCGGCCGCCCGATCCCTGCCGGTTCTCCGCTCAGCCAGTTGCTGGAGCACCGCAACCTGCCGGCGGCTGAAGGCGACAGGTCCTGTCCAGGCGAAGCCCCTTGCGTGCCGTCAGCTTGATGGCGGACAGCCGAGTGCGTATTTCTGGTATCGCGCCGCCGAATCGGGCGGCTGGAACCGG
>NZ_SADP02000284.1:0-371 GCF_004010375.2 Mesorhizobium sp. M2E.F.Ca.ET.209.01.1.1
GTGACGGGCAGGTACACCCCGAAGTCCCAATCCATCTCCTGAGGCGGCAGGTGAGCGCCCTGAATGCAGGTCTTATAGCTCCAAGAACCCTGCGTTCTGAAGCGAGGCTCAACCTGCCTTTCCATTCCCAGAACCGCTGTAGAAGCTCGACGAATGCCTTCTCGAAGATGGTCCCTAATCTTGTTCTTCGCCTGGACAAGCAATTTGCGCTGCCCTTCGGTAGGCGAAATGACCTTGTCAAAGGCGTCGGGATTATCCCCGTTCAAGAACAGACTATGCAGATTGAGCATATTTCATTCTCCTAGGCGTTCTTGTTCGGGCCGTGATAGAAAGTTGGTTTGGGAGCGCGATGCGAGAGCAATTCCCGGAAC
>NZ_SADP02000285.1:0-402 GCF_004010375.2 Mesorhizobium sp. M2E.F.Ca.ET.209.01.1.1
CCCGAGCACGGCGAGCGTGGCGTCGATTTCCGGCGGTGGCTCATGGAGCGCGGCGGCCGCGCTTTCGCACTCCGGATCATTAGTCATATTTTCCATACTATACCAGATAATCCATCCTACTTGCACATTCGATGCAGCACTCACAATATCACCAGCATCTCAAATTGACACGGGAATAGTCAATGTCACTGCCTGCATCCGCCTCTTCGGACGCGACCCGGTGGAAACCGATCGCCTCCTGGGCGCTGAAGATTGTCTTTGCTGTCGCATTTTTCGGCGCCGCAGCGATGAAGCTCTACGGGCCACCGCCAATGGTCGCCGAATTTGACGCCGTCGGATTGGGACAGTGGTTCCGCTATTTCACAGCGATCCTGGAGATCGGCGGCGCCATCCTTCTCCTCG
>NZ_SADP02000286.1:0-402 GCF_004010375.2 Mesorhizobium sp. M2E.F.Ca.ET.209.01.1.1
TCAGCTCAATCCCCGGATGCTTGGCCAGGAAGCCATACAGCGCCGGGCCGAGATGCAGGATTCCGAAACTGGTCGGCGCCGCTATTCTGAGCGGCCCGGCGAGTTCACCGCGGCGCTCGGCGATCTCGGCGCTGGCATCGGCCACCTCCTGCATGATGCGCTTGGCGCGTTCATAGAAACTTCGTCCTGTCTCGGTGATGGAAAGCTTGCGCGTCGTGCGGTCCAGCAGCTTCGTGCCGAGGCCGCGTTCGAGTTCCGACAGCCGCTCGCTGATGACGGATTTCGACAGCGCCATGCGCCGGGCCGCTTCGGTGATCGAACCGGATTCCGCCACGGCGACAAAGGCGGCGGCGGCTTCGAGCTTCAGCATTGTTCGGCTTTCCCGAATTCACAATCAGGCGT
>NZ_SADP02000028.1:0-19299 GCF_004010375.2 Mesorhizobium sp. M2E.F.Ca.ET.209.01.1.1
CGCAGCGGTGTGAGACGGGCATTCTTATGGATGTTCATTCGGATCCTCCGATGGATGCTGAAGCGTGGTAACTCCAGTCTCCTCGGTCCGGTCCGAATGGACAACCTCCCGAAAGCTCACAGCTAGCCGATCATGTGCCCGGGGAGCATCCAGTTCGAAAGCTTGCTCTAAGCGGCTTGGTGACTTGGCCGAGGTCACCCAGGTGGAAATGACCAACACTTGGGGTAAGCCTAGTGGCGCTCCCCTCGATGATGTCTGGCGGGGTGGTTAGCCGCCTCCGTGGGACAAGATCAGTCTACACGAATGGGCTATAGCCTCTCCTCGCCTGCCTCACTGGCCGTCCTTCAGAGCCGGCCACACGAGCTTTTGTCTTTCAGCAGGGCGTTTTTCTCGCCAGCTACAGAGCCACACCGACGCCATTAATGAGCGTCCAGTCGACGGGTTGGATGGCCCTGTCCATCTTGCCCAGCACCTTGGCTTAGCATTTGCCGGTGCGGCGGAAGCCTTCAAGACGCAGTTCTTGACCTTCTCCAGATCAGCCTCGGATGGATATCGGCAAGGGTTCAGCTCGTCCTTTTGAACTTGCGCATCTTCGTGTTGGCCAACCCCAGGCCGCCCGACATATTTGCGGTCTATCCGGCACCTCAACTTCGAACAACCTTGCGGCAAGCTCTTGGGATAGCCCACGCTCGTGCCTCCACCACCCGCTCAGCAGAGCCAGATTTGTCGTTGATGGCACGGAACTTGCGGAGTCATTCGCAGATGCGTCACGGACCGAGAGTGTCGTCCCATGAATTCGATCACCAAAAAGGCCGCCCGACGTTGCTGGGACCGCCTGCAATTACCTTATCCCAGAATTGGGAGCAACGGCTTCAAAA
This sequence comes from Mesorhizobium sp. M2E.F.Ca.ET.209.01.1.1, assembly GCF_004010375.2. NCBI lineage: Bacteria > Pseudomonadati > Pseudomonadota > Alphaproteobacteria > Hyphomicrobiales > Phyllobacteriaceae > Mesorhizobium > Mesorhizobium sp. M2E.F.Ca.ET.209.01.1.1. The sequence continues at coordinate 879 of NZ_SADP02000028.1, forward strand.
GGGATAACTCATCACCTCAATTTTGTCGATCGCGCGGCCATCGAACCGCAGCCATCGATCAGACTTCCGCCTCGTTGCACTCATTGCGACCGCCTTGGTGCTTGCGACAACCGCTCAATTCTGGCTGCCAGGATAACCACATATGGCGACGGAACTTCCTGCTTCAAAGCAATATAGAGATCGTCGATCATCCCCCCATCAAGGCCTCGATCGAGGACACCGCGTTCGGCTTGCTTGGTTCGCAGTGAACAGACCGCACTTCGACGAATGCGATCGATGCGACCGCGCCGAGAACTCTCCCGCATTGTCGACGGTTGGGTCCGTCGGCCCTCCGATGAGGCCTCGGATGCGTCGGGCGCCGAGGCCTCGACTGATGCCGACTGGCCGCCGCCGGAAGGTCTCGCGGCTTTGATCCCCGGCGATGTAGCCACCCCTGCTGCAACAGCTCCTAGCCGGAGAACTCATTCATGACCGAATCGGCGACAGATTTAGTGGACGCGGCTTTGTTCGACCGAGATCGGCTTGACCCAGAAAGTCCCTATCAACGTTCTGGCCCTGCATGGGGTGCCATCATTTCGCTTTCCTTCGGCACCTTCGGGCTTGTGACGGCAGAGTTTCTGCCCGCCAGCGTTCTGACACCGCTCGCGCATGATCTCCGTATCACCACGGGCACGGCTGGACAGGCGCTAACAGCGACCGCAATCGTCGCGGCGATCTCGGCACCGATAATCGCCATCGTGACAAAGCGTCTGGACCGCAGGGTCGTCATCTGGGCGATGACGCTCCTGCTGATCCTGTCGAACGTTCTGGCAGAGGTTGCGGGGTCGCTGCCGGTTTTGCTGGCGGCACGCGTCGTCCTTGGCATATCGCTTGGTGGTTTTTGGTCTATTTGGGCAGCGTTGGCGATGCGGCTGGTTCCAAGTCACCTCATGCCGCGCGCCATGTCGATCATCCTCACCGGCGTTTCTGTCGCCTCCGTCTGCGCGGCTCCAATCGGCGCTTATGTCGGTGACATTTGGGGATGGCGAGCCTCGTTCAAGGTCGCCGCAATCGTGAGTGCCGTTGCGCTGCTCGTGCAACTCGTAACCATTCCGCCACTGCCTCCGATCGAAGTGCGCAGATTCCGCAGTCCGCTGGATGTCGCGAAGAATCCGGCGATGAAGGTTGCGGTGCTAGTCGTGCTATTGGTCGCTTCCGGCCATTTTGCCAGCTTCGCCTACATCCGCGCCTTTCTCGAGAGCGTTCCTGCGCTCGAAAAGAAGTCAATCCCGCTCGTGTTCCTTGCTTTTGGCACGGCCGGCGTCTTCGGCAATTTAGCCGGCGCATTCCTCACCAAACACAGTCTCAAGGCGGTCGCGGCCCTGCCGCCCCTGCTCATTGCCGTAGCCGCTGTCTCGCTCCTGACTATGGGAGCATCGGCCTTGACCTCGGCAATTGCAGTTGCCGTATGGGGCTTTGCTTTTGGCGCGGTCCCGGTCGGATTGCAGACATGGATGGTGCTACGCGCCGCTCCGAAACAGGCCGAGAGCGCTGGTGTACTGATGGTCATAACCTTCCAAGTGGCCATCGCAGCCGGCACAACTTTCGGTGGCCTATTGGTGGATCACACGGGTATTGCCAGTGTCTTTGTCTACAGCGCGGTTGCCACGTTCCTCGCTGTCTTGACAGTATTTTTGCTCGGCCCGAACCGCAAAACCTGACCGCCTGGTGGGGAGTGACGGTCGGCGGCGTTCACGCTATTGCCACCTCTGAGCTCGGCCCAAAGGCCGCGGCTTCGTCGTAACCATGCGGTCGATGGGGCAGCGCCAAATTGCTTCCTGCTCATCGCGTTGCGATAATACAGCGCGCTTATTGCGTCATCGTGTCCCCGGTCTCGGCTTCAATGCCCGGCTACTGGCTGCGGAGGCAGATGGGCGCCGGCGTCCCACCGACGACGATCGGTCTTTTCTCATGTAGCTGTCGGGGAAACGAGGCAGGTTTTCCGCCAGAACCCGCCAGTCGTCGCGCTCGCGTTCGCCTTCCTTGCGCGCACCGAACAACTGGATGATGATCTTGCCGTCGGACCCATATGCTTCGAGCGAGGTGACGTGACTGTCATTGGTCGGCTTGCGCACGGCCCAAACCTCACGGATTTGGTGGGTCCTGAGATGCAGCCGGAACGTTTCGTCCAGCACATGGATGCACGGCCCGATCTGCTTGACCGACTTGATTAAGCCGGAATGGGTCTGGATAGAACCTCGGTTGCCGACGAAGCACATGATCGGCAATTCGTCTTCGGCCGCACGCTGGAGCACGGCGCCAACTGCGGCATTGTCGAGCAGCCAAGCGTAATCCTGGCCGACCATGCGCAAAGCCTGGCAGCGGCTGAGCTTGAGCGTCTTTAGAAGGTTGACGTCAGTCAGCCGGCTCCAGTGCTCGCGTAGGTCGTCCACCGTGCCGGCCCAGTCCGCAGTCCTCGCGCCCAGGTCGGCTACTCTCGCCTTAAGCGACATGGTCGGCTCCTGGTTGGCGGATACGAGCTCGGCCACCAGCTTTCGATAGGCATGAAGGTTGGAGACCGGCCTGAGATGCACCTTATGCACTGCTGCGCCGGTGGCGTCGAAGAATTGCAAACTGCGCTGGATTCCGCCGCGATGGCGCCTTTCAACAGCGAAACCATACCTCCAAGCTTGCGGGAAGACGCGAAGGTCGAATTCGTCACCAAGGACCATGGCGTGATTGTTGCCGGTTATCACTCTGTTGAAGACGCCAATCTTTTCGTGCACGGCACCTTGATTGCGGGTCAGCGCCGTCACTTCGCCCACGAATTCGAGGCCCGTCAGAACGTGATTGACGCGCGGGTCGATGCGTGCCGCGCCGAAACCGCAATGGGCCGCGACCAGTTCCGCTTCCGAAATGGCCAATTGGGCTGCGAAATCACGCGCGGGAATGTTCGGACAGACTTCCCACGCACGCCGGATTTCGTTGGGCGACCGCTTCTTGCGCTGATCCATGTTTTTACCCCTGCCCCGTTCTTCTTTTGACGATCGATCGAAAAACGGGCCTCAGGGGTGTGCACGGCGGACGCGATCGATCGTCAGGCACATGCCAGTCGAATCCTGTCTCCGGGCGGTCAGCGGCCAATCGCCGGTAGAGAGCGATTGTTGGGTGGTCGGCGCCAATCGGCCGATCGAGCATTCGGGTACCACCGGCGGTGCTGCTTTCCCACTCAAGGCGGGTCTGATGGATCATATTGCTCTCCTTCGTTCTTCGATTGCGAGGGCAACCCAAAGGTGAATCGGCCGGCAATTTTGCCGCCGCAACGAAGGCTTCACAAAAATCGTGCCAGTTGCTCCGCGGCAAGCTCTGAACATCTTTGGCTCTGTTCATTGCTTTACGCGTGAGTGCATCGCGAACTCAGGCGCCCTTCCTGTGACGCGGACGCGACAAATCCGACAGTAAGTGTCGGTTGTCGGACGTCTCCCCAGCAATCGAGCATAAGAGACGTCGGGATGTCCTACGGTTTTTGACACGTCTTCCCTTTGGCACGGTCCATGCGAGATGATCCGCGAAAACGTCGGACCGAGGAGAAATCGAGCCATGATTACGCTCACCGACAACGCTGTTGCCGCCATCAAGGCCGCTCTTTACCGCGCCAGCGAGCCGGCGGAAGGATTTCGCATCATGGTCCATGCCGGCGGCTGCGCCGGCTTCCAATACTCAATGGGCCTGGAGAGCGTCTCACGTGAGGGCGATGCGATCATCGAGCGAGATGGGCTCAAGGTGTTCATGGATAGAGGCTCCCAACCCCATGCAGCCGGCATGACCGTGGACTTCGTCACTGGGCTCGAAACATCCGGCTTTGTTTTCGATAACCCCAATGCGCGTGAGACGTGCGGCTGCGGCAAGTCCTGCAAATGATTGCGAGGGAACAGGCTATGTTCGACTATAGCGACGCCAAGGAATACTGCGTCGAACCGGCACCGCCGGCGCTCTGGAACCGGCCGACACGCACTGTCGGCCCGGAACAATTGCGTTCGGTGATGCGCCAAATCGCGATCATCGATCGTTGCCGTGGGCAAGCAAACAAAATTGCCCGAAACAGCTGAATTCCCGGCAGATGCCGCCACCAAAGGGCAATGTCGACAGCGACCGGTCAGCCAAGCCATCGCTCGCCCGGCCGCCCACCTTACCAGATACGATATGCGCCAGAGGTTCAATGGCCCGCCTACCCTTGAATCATTTCAGCAGTTGAAGGATCACTCCCATGAACCCTGTCTATCTCGACAACAACGCAACGACGCGGGTTGATCCTGCAGTCGTTGGAGCGATGTTGCCTTTCTTTACGGAGCAATTTGGCAATCATTCGTCCATGCACGCCTATGGCGCATCGGTTGCTGAAGCCGTGAGAAAGGCGAGGCAACAGTTGCAAGCCCTCATCGGCGCGGGATTCGAGGACGAGATCATCTTCACCTCGGGCGGGACTGAAAGCGACAGTACAGCCATCCTTTCGGCGCTGGAGGTGATGCCCGACCGAACGGAAATAGTGACTTCCGCGGTTGAACATCCGGCCGTTCTGAAGTTGTGCGCGCACCTTGAAAAGACGCGCGGCGTCAAGGTGCACATTATCCCAGTCGATCACCACGGCCGGCTCGACCTGGACGCCTACAGAACCGCTCTCACTCCACAAGTGGCAATCGTCTCGATAATGTGGGCGAACAATGAGACCGGTACGATCTTTCCCGTGGTTAAGCTTGCCGATCTAGCCAGGGAAGTCGGCGCGCTTTTCCACACTGATGCAGTGCAGGCGGTCGGAAGGCTTCCGATTGAGCTGAAATCGACCGCGATCGACATGCTGTCGCTCTCCGCCCACAAGCTGCATGGTCCAAAGGGGATAGGCGCGCTTTATGTAAGACGTGGCGTGCGCTTCTCCTCCATGATCAAGGGTGGGCACCAAGAGCGCGACCGGCGTGCAGGCACTGAAAACACACCCGGCATAGTCGGACTGGGCATGGCGGCCGAACTCGCCTTGAAATTCATGGACGAGACAAAACGAATAAAATGGTTGCGCGACCGCCTTGAGAACGGGATCATCCAGCGCATCCCAAACACATCCATCAACGGCGATCCGCAAGAGCGATTGCCAAACACTGCAAACATTGGATTCGAAGGTATCGAAGGCGATGCAATTCCAATTGTCCTGAGCCGGCTGGGAATCGCCTGTTCCGCCGGGTCCGCCTGTGCCTCTGGCTCACTGGAACCGAGCCATGTTCTGATCGCTATGAACGCGGCATGTGGGGCAGTCCGCTTCTCCTTGTCGCGTGACAACGGCGAAGATGACGTAGACCGCGTGCTTGAGGTCCTGCCTGCGATCACCGAGAAGCTACGGGCCGTTCCCAGTGCTGGACTGTGCGGGCGAGGTGCAGAACAGCTTCATTCCGGCCCGGGTCCGAGCGGCACAATAGCCGACGAGCCGTGAGGTCTTCCTCAACGTGACGACCCTGCGCAATGGAGAGCAGTCAAACTCGGGGTCGCCTTCACCACTTCAGAAAAGCTTGAGATCGCCAAGTCTCTTGCCCAGCCGCCGTGCCAGAGGTCGGCACGCCGTCAGCAATGTCACCAATGCATCGACACCACAATTACGCGCCGGGAGAATACAATGAACTGCTCCGCTGATAGCCGCCCGATCGATCGCACCGATATCCTAGCGCGACTGAAGGGCCTGTCGGCCGCGGAGGACTTCTTCGCCTGCCTTGGCGTCTCCTACGACCCGAAAGTGATGAATGTCTCGCGGCTCCATATCATGAAGCGCGTGGGCCAATACCTTGCCGAAGAAGATTTCTCCGGTCTGCCTAACCAGGTAATCGCCGCGCGGGTGCGCGCCAAGCTGGAACGCGCCTACGAAGATTTCGCGACTTCCTCGCCGCTCACGCAACGTGTGTTCAAGGTGCTAAGGGACCACGATCCAAACATATGTCCCGCACCTGGCCGCGCCTTCGTCCCGCTCGACTCTGCACTGAAGCGGTTCGGAAAGTAATGAGCCCGACACGGCTGCGACGCGACAATGTCGAGAAGTCGACAAATCCAGTCCTCATGACGCCTCCTCGGAAGCAAACGAAGCCACCTTCTGGAATAGAGGCAGGAAGACGACTTGGCATGAACGATGCAGGCAATGAGGCGAACCGCCAAGCACGAATCCGGACTGGGAGCTTAGAGAAACCGCCAATGCATATCGTAATCTGCATCAAGCAGGTGCCGGATTCGGCACAGATCCGCGTGCACCCGGTGACGAACACGATCATGCGTCAGGGTGTTCCGACCATCATCAATCCTTACGACCTGTTCGCCCTCGAAGAAGCGCTCAAACTGCGCGACGTTCATGGTGGCGAGGTTACTGTGCTCACAATGGGTCCGCCCATGGCGGAGGACTCGCTGCGAAAGGCGCTCGGTTACGGTGCTGACCGAGCAGTTCTCTTGACGGACCGCTATTTTGCCGGATCCGATACGCTGGCGACTTCCTTTGCTCTTTCGCAAGCAATCGCAAAAATTGGGGAGACTTTCGGCAGGCCGGACATCGTCTTCACCGGCAAGCAGACGATTGACGGCGATACCGCCCAGGTCGGACCGGGCATAGCCAAGCGCCTAGATTTATCGCAACTTACCTATGTCGCGAAGATTGCCTCCATCGATCTCGATACGCGAGAGATCGAAGTCGCGCGTCGCGCCGAAGGCGGCACCCAGTTGCTGAAGAGCAGACTCCCTTGCCTCATTACCATGCTGGAAGACACCAACGAAATCCGCCGGGGCTCGCTCCAGCAGGCTCTGTGCGCGGCGCGCAGGCAAGTCGTGAAGTGGACTGCAGCCGACGCCGGCATTGACGATCTCACCCGGTGCGGTCTGCGTGGCTCGCCTACAGTCGTCAAGCGTGTTTTCGCCCCCACCGCACGGGCAGAAAGGGCGGCGCAGATCGACACCGCGGAAAGGGGCTTGCAGGACATAGCCGATGAACTCATCGCCGATATCTTAACCCGCCGGCCGGCGCTGGAACATGAGCTGGCCTTCAACAGCGGCACGTGACGGCCAGGAGCAGAAAATGTCGACCGCAAGCCAAACCACCCCTCGCATTGCCCCCGGCCGTGCCGGTGTAAAGAAAGAACTTCCCGACCATTTCAAAGACTACCGGCACGTGTGGGTCTTCCTCGAGCTCGAACGCGGCAATGTGCATCCTGTATCATTCGAACTGCTGGGCGAAGGCCGCAAATTGGCCGACAAGCTTGAAGTCCAGCTCGCGGGCGTCGTGCTGGGACCGCCGGGCGAGATGGTCGAGGACGCTGTTGCCGAGGCCTTCGCTTACGGGGCGGATCTTGTCTACATCGTCGATGCGCCGCCGCTCGCCGACTACCGGAACGAGCCGTTCGCCAAGGCGCTCACGGATCTGGTCAATACCCATAAACCCGAAATCCTCCTTCTCGGCGCGACCACACTGGGCAGGGATCTTGCAGGCTCGGTAGCGACGACCCTGCAGACGGGGCTCACGGCCGACTGCACCGAACTTGATGTAGATTCCGACGGTTCACTCGCCGCGACCCGTCCGACTTTTGGTGGCTCATTGTTGTGTACGATCTATACACTAAATTACCGGCCGCAAATGGCGACGGTGCGACCAAGGGTCATGCCTATGCCGCAACGGGTGGATAAGCCGGTCGGGCGTGTCATGCGGCACAAGCTGTCGCTCGTTGAGGACGATATCGTCACCAAAGTCCTCGGCTTCCTACCGGATAACCAGTCGGCAATGGCAAATCTTGCCTATGCGGATGTCGTGGTTGCGGGAGGCCTCGGTCTCGGAGCGGCGGAGAACCTTCAGCTTGTGAAGAATCTTGCCCGAGCGATCGGCGCCGAGCATGGCTGTTCGCGCCCCTTGGTCCAGAAGGGCTGGATGCCGGCTGATCGACAGATTGGACAAACTGGCAAGACCATTCGACCGAAGCTTTACATCGCGGCCGGAATTTCCGGCGCCATCCAGCACCGAGTTGGGGTCGAGGGGGCCGATCTCATCGTCGCGATCAACACCGATCCGAACGCGCCGATTTTCGAGTTCGCCCACCTCGGGATCGTCACGGATGCAATCCGCTTCCTGCCCGCACTGACGGAAGCCTTCACCCGGCGGCTGTCGCCGCACAGTCGAGACAAGCTTGCGAGTTGAGGGAGAGGACATGATTGAACAATTCGATGCCATAGTGGTCGGAGCCGGCATGTCTGGAAACGCAGCTGCTTACACTTTGGCAAGCCAGGGGCTGAAGGTACTGCAGTTGGAGCGCGGGGAATATCCGGGCTCTAAGAACGTCCAGGGTGCCATAATGTACGCGAACATGCTGGAGAAGATCATCCCGGACTTCCGGGATGATGCGCCCCTCGAGCGGCACCTGGTCGAACAGCGACTTTGGGTGTTGGACGACACGTCTCACACCGGAATTCATTACCGGTCGGACGACTTCAATGAGGCGAAACCCAACCGCTACACGATCATTCGCGCCCAGTTCGACAAATGGTTTTCCCGCAAGGTGCGCGAGGCTGGCGCGACGGTCCTGTGTGAGACGACCGCGACGGAACTCGTCCGTGATGGCAATGGCAAGGTGATCGGCGTCCGCACAGACCGGGCTGGCGGAGTGGTCTTCGCGAATGTGGTCGTTCTCGCAGAAGGGGTGTCGGGATTGCTTGGCACTCGCGCAGGCCTGCGCGAGATGCCGAAGCCGGAGACCGTGGCGCTTGCCGTCAAGGAAATGCATTTCTTGCCCGAAGAGGTCATTGGCCAGCGGTTCGGGGTCAAGGGCGATGAAGGCTGCGTAATCGAGGCCGTGGGCACGATCTCTCGCAGCATGGCCGGGCTCGGCTTCCTTTACACCAACAAGGAGTCGATATCACTCGGCATCGGCTGCCTGGTCTCGGATTTCGCCGCGACGATGGAGAGCCCGTCCGCCCTCCTGGATGCGATGAAAAACCATCCTTCGATCCGGCCGCTGATCGCTGGCTCGGAGGTGAAAGAATATGCCGCCCATCTTATCCCCGAAGGTGGTTACAAGGCCATTCCGCAGCTCTTCGGCGACGGTTGGGTCATCGTCGGCGACGCAGCGCAACTGAACAATGCCATTCACCGTGAGGGTTCGAACCTTGCCATGACCTCGGGTCGTGTCGCGGCTGAGGCGATCATCAAAGTCAAAAGCCGCAACGGTCCTATGACCAAAGCGAACCTTGCGCTCTACAAGACGATGCTGGATGACTCCTTTGTGATCAAGGATCTTAAGAAATACAAGGACATGCCAGCCTTGCTCCACACCAATTCCAGCAACTTTTTTGACAGCTATCCGCGGCTGATGTCGCATGCCGCTCAGAACTTCATGCGTGTCGACGGCACGCCGAAGATCGAGAAGGAAAAGAACACCACGGCCGCCTTCATCAACGCGCGCTCGCGCTGGGGGTTGGTCAGCGACGCGGTCCGCCTGGCATTGGCATGGCGCTGAAGAGGGTACAAGATGACGATCGCAGTGACGAAGGTTCGTGTCGAGGACAAACTTTACCAGAACCGCTATCTGGTCGATTCCGGCCGCCCCCATATTATAGTGCGACCGCACGACAAGCCAAGCGCGAACTTGCTTGCGTTGACCTACGTCTGTCCGGCGAAATGCTATGAGTTGAATGACAAGGGTCAAGTCGAGATCACCGCCGACGGCTGCATGGAATGCGGCACCTGCCGGATATTGTGCGAGAAAGGCGGCGACATCGAGTGGAACTATCCGCGCGGCGGCTTTGGTGTCCTGTTCAAGTTCGGATGATCAGCCGGGACCGTGCCAAGAGCATGCCGGCAGCGAGCAACTGCGGCACACCATGAGCCTCTCCATCCACTTGCAAAGAGCTAGTGAATATTGGCCTTTCGCAATTCAAATTTCCTTGACTCGTTAGCGGTGTCCTCAGGCCACGGCGCTGCCCTGTGCGCCGGACTTACCACCGGTCACGTGGTCGAGCCCCTTTGGGACAACGCCCGGCCATCGTGCCGGATGGCAGCCACAACGGCCGGTGAGCAAGTGGAACGGCACAACCCATGGCAAAGACGTATGTGCTAGTGCATGGTGCCTGGCATGGCGGATGGTGTTGGCGGGACGTGGCTGCCAATCTTCGCAAGATGGGATGCCACGTGACCACGCCGACCAGGTGTCGGCGAACGCGCACGTTTGCTGTGCAAGGACATCACGCCCGACACATTCGTGACCGACATCGTCAACCACATTGTGACGGAAGAGCTGAGCGATGTGATCCTTGTCGGTCACAGTCTAGGCGGCATCAGCATCACCGGCGCCGCCGACCGGATACCCGACCATATCAGCCATCTCGTTTATCTCGACAGCGCCATCGTCGAGAGCGGTCAAAGTGTATTCAGCACCATGCCCCCCGACATCGTCGCGGCCCGTCGAAAATTGGTTGCGGAGGAAGGACGGGGTATCTTCATGCCGACTCCGCCGCCAACAGCATTCGGCATTCCCGAGGGACACTCGCTCACGGACTGGGTGCGGCGCCGGATAACACCGCATCCGGCAGGCACCTACGAAAGCGGACTTAAGCTCGAGCACCCGCTCGGCAACGGCAGACCCCGAACCTATGTCGTCTGCACTAATCCACTCCACCCGCCGATGGCGGGAGCGCGAGAATGGGTCGCGAAGCAGGATGGCTGGGCGTGGCAGGAACTCGCCACTGGCCACGACGCAATGATCCTCGCGCCGACGGAAGTTGCTCTCCTTCTTAGCGCAGTCGGCTGAGGAACCAAGTAGGGTGAGCGGCGGCCGATTCTCAGGCCGTGGCCTTGAGCTCTGGTGCACGGATAGGCCCAACGGGTCGTTCCGGTGGCGCCACCGAAACCACTAGGCGGGAGTGGCCTGTCCTGCCGACGTCGCAAGCTTGCGAGCGTTCCGCCGCGGCCGCAGCCCGTAGCGCCGGGCAACCTCCGAGATCACCGCGTCGGCTCCAGGGTCTCGGAATGACTCCGTGCCTTGTCGTCCATCGACCAATGCCGCCGACCAACAGCGCCGTTGATCACCCTCGAAAACGCCGAGGCTGCCGCTCAGGGTCAATCGTAAGTTCAAGTTCAGACACAAGCCGATCTCCGATCCACCTCAGAATCGGCAGGCCCACAGATCGCGGGTCCTCCTGGAAGGACACAGCGCTTACCCTTGAAATATGGAGAACCATGGCTTTGCGCCGTCGGCAGTTGAGCTGATCTCGCAATGCTATTTCCCCGGCAACGTCCGAGCCGGAGAACTGCGTGCTTGGCGTTCTCCTCTGGAAGGAACCAATCTTTCGGAACGTGGCAATGTCATCGACGAGCTCTCACGGGCCAGCACGATGCCGGTTCGGCGCATCGGCGCCCCCTGAACACGAGATAGCCACTTGCGATTCTAACGATACGGCCGGACGGGGGCTGAGACCGCGGCGGACGGAGCGTGACGGCTGATCGACACAATGGAGAAGGCCGGCTGGGTTCAGGCTAATGCGGCTCGAATTCTCGGCCTCAAGCTGCGACAAGTCGGCTAGGCGATACGCCGGCATAGTATCGAGGTGAAGGAAATTCTAAGAGCCTGATGAGCCAATCGTCAGGCCAGTGGTCTTGCGCGCCCTGTGCGCGACAAGGAGTGCTTCGTGCTTCTGAACGGATTTGGACTTGCACTGTCGCAAGCAGGACAAAATTGTGTCGCGCCGGCCTGACACAATGCGATATCGACCCGAATAGTGAACTGAAGCCGCTTTTTTCAGTTGGTATGGCTCTTGCACCTTGAACCGCGACGTTACCAGCAACGGAGCCGTTTGATGTCCTCACCGACAGTTTCGATTGAGGGGCCGACTAGCACGACATCCGAGGGTTTTCTGGCAGCCGCGAAATCCGGTGGCTGCGCATCGTCCTCCTACGGCTCGTCGCCGACCAGCCCGGGCGAAGGGGATCCGGCTATTTGGGAAAGGATCAAGGATCACCCCTGCTTTTCGGAGGAAGCGCATCATTATTTCGCGCGTATGCATGTGGCGGTCGCGCCGGCTTGCAATGTCCAGTGCAACTATTGCAATCGCAAATACGATTGCGCCAACGAGAGCCGGCCTGGTGTTGTGTCTGAGAAGTTGACGCCCGACCAAGCGCTACGCAAGGTCATCGCCGTTGCCAACAAAGTTCCGCAGCTTTCGGTTCTTGGCATCGCTGGGCCGGGGGATGCCTGTTACGATTGGGAGAAAACGAAGGCAACGCTCGACCGCGTCATCAGGGAAATCCCCGACATAAAGCTGTGCGTCTCCACTAATGGGCTCGTGCTGCCGGACCATGTCGCCGAGCTTGCCGAAATGAATGTTGATCACGTGACGGTCACCATCAACATGGTCGACCCGGAAGTCGGCGCGAAGATCTATCCATGGATCTTTTATGAAAATCGCCGCTACTTCGGCATCGAAGCCGCTCGAATCTTGCACGCGCGGCAGATGCTGGGCCTGGAGATGCTGAGCGCGCGCGGCATCCTCACCAAAATCAACTCGGTGATGATTCCTGGAGTGAACGACCAGCACCTGTTTGAGGTGAACAAAATGGTCAGGGAGCGGGGCGCGTTTCTGCACAACGTGATGCCTCTGATTTCGGACCCGGCGCACGGTACCCACTACGGACTCATCGGGCAGCGCGGCCCAACGGCAATGGAGATGATGGCTCTTCAGGATCGACTTGAAGGTGGCGCCAAGTTGATGCGCCACTGCCGGCAGTGCCGGGCAGATGCTGTCGGCCTGCTCGGTGAAGATCGTGGCCAGGAATTCACGCTGGACGGGATTCCCGACGATGTCGCCTACGATGCTGGCAAGCGTCAGGCCTATCGGCAGGTGGTCGCACACGAGCGCCGTGATCATGAGGCGGCGAGGAGCGAGGCCATCGGTATGGTCAAGGCAACAGACTCCGAAAAGTCGCTTCTGGTTGCGGTGGCCACTAAGGGAGGTGGACGGGTCAACGAACACTTCGGCCACGCGAAGGAATTCCAGGTTTATGAAGTCTCGCCTAGAGGGATCAGCTTGGTCGGGCATCGGAAGGTCGAGCGGTATTGCCTCGGAGGCGGGGGCGAAGACGCCATCCTCGAGGGCGTCATCGCAGCGCTCGAAGGCATACACATAGTGCTATGCGCCAAGATCGGAAATCGCCCGAAGGAACAACTCTCGCGAGCTGGACTGCGCGTAACCGACGCCTATGGCCATGACTACATCGAGACCGCAGTCAGCGCACTTTACGCGGCAGAGTTTGGGATCAGACCACTAGCGGCGACGGCCTGAGCCGTCTCGTCCGATAACCAGGAGTTAGAATGGCTTTAAAGATCATCGCATCCCAATGTACCCAATGCGGGGCCTGCGAGTTCGAATGTCCTTCGGAAGCGATCAAGTTCAAGGGCGACGCCTATGTGATCGATCCAAACAAGTGCACCGAATGCAAGGAGGCCTTCGATACGCAGCAATGCGTGTCGGTCTGTCCGGTACCGAAAACCTGCGTTCCCGCTTGATTCCTACCGAAACGGTCGGGTTCGCCGCACGACGACGCCTGCAACCCGCGACCACAACAAAAGCCTCGAGAAAGGAATGGACAGCATGTGGTCCAGACGCGAACAGGAGGTCGAAATCGGCAGACCGCCACGGTTCATGCAGGGTGAGCGGGTCCGTGCGATACGCCACATAAAAAACGACGGCACCTATCCCGGCAAGGAGATCGGCGAAAACCTCGTGCGGAAGGGCGACGAAGGCTACGTGCGCGACATTGGAACCTTTCTCCAGCAATTCTTCATCTATGCGGTCGAATGGATCGATCGTGGCACGGTCGTCGGCATGCGAGCGCGCGAACTCATTAGCCTCGACAAAGTCGAGGTTCCCTGCGGAGCTGAAGGCATTTCCAACGGGGGAACAGCCGGATGAAAGTAATGATTCGCAGGACCGCTACTGGCTTGTCGGCTTATGTCCCCAAGAAGGATCTCGAAGAGCCGATCACCGAGATTGAGAACGCTGACTTATGGGGCGGGACCGTGACGCTCAGGAACGGTTGGCGGCTCATGCTGCCCGACCTTCCGCGCGACACGCGTTTGCCGATCACCGTCGAGGCGATGAAGATTTCCGACGGGGCCTGATGCCGGTGGGTTCAGTGGCGGAGAGGAAACGCGTATGAACACGATGCTGAGCTGGGACCATCTCGTCGTCGTCCGGGGCAGTTTTGCCAAAAAACTGATTGACCTGCTGAACGGCGCTCTCAAGGCCGATCGAGTGATCCCCTATCTCGGTCCTGGTCTTCTGCAGCTTAACCCACCGGAATCACCTGTACCTTGCACCCCTGAAGATGTCGCCGCGGCCCTCAACAAGCGGGCGCCTGCCCCTTCCAGGATTCGCACCAATATGTGGTCGGTCGCGCAGTTTATCGAGCAGCGCCGACATCGTCGGACTCTCCAAGCGTGGATGGCGGAGATATTCGCAGCCCCCGCCGAGCCGACCGTTCTTCACGCCTGGCTCGCAACCCTTCAACTGTCTGTCATCATCGACAGCTGGTACGATGGCGCCATGCGAGCAGCCCTTGCAGAGGCCGGCCAAACAGACGTTGTCGAGATACAAGGAACGACGCGCGCGACCGGAATCGGTAACATCTGGACGAGAACTTACGATTTGTCAGGAACAGAACTCGAGGCCGAACAAGTGGCTAGGACGGTGCTCTATGCGCCGCACGGCAGCGTCAGGCCGGCGGCAAACTTCCTCGTGGCTGATTCCGATTACGTCGAAGTCCTAACCGAAATTGATATCCAGACGCCGATCCCGGACGCGGTGAAGCAACGGCGCGTCAACCGGGGTTTTTTCTTCGTGGGCTGCCGCTTCAACGATCAGATGCTGCGCACATATGCCAGACAGCTGATGAAGCGCTCCACTGGCCCACATTTTGCGGTGATCGATTCGGCTACGCTGACCAGAAACGAACGTCGTTTCCTTGCCGAAGGCGCAATCACGGTCATCGACATGCCGATCCGCAACGCCGCGGCTCGCCTCGTCGGGGTCGATGCTAGCCAGGATTAATGGCCGGCGATTGCTGGTGAGTCGCTGCTTGCCTCCAAGGGCGAAAACTCAGTTGGGAATACATTCGTGAGTAGTAATGCTAGTGGCAGCACAACGTAGGCTCTGAATTCGTTGGGCGATGTGAAAGGGTCCGCTGCTGCGGGACGTGAGCACGTTGCGGCGGCATTACGCACATGATCTTGTGACCCCCGTGGCAAAAGAACTGAAGCGCCCGAGTCGCGACAACATATGCAGCGCTCAATGGCTTCGACAAAAATTCGGCACAGTTTCGACAGTTCGCATGCACCTCCAGGGTCAACGAGGTTGATTATGCCTGTTTATGTGGGTCGGCCACGCGAGCAGGAATTCCCACTACCTTTGCCCCGGCGGGAACATCTCGTGTGACCACGCAGCCAGCGCCTACCACTGCATTATCACCAATCGTGACGCCAGGCAGAATGATTGCTCCACCGCCGATCCAGACACGGCTGCCAATGTGAACAGGACGCCCGACCTGCAGGCCGGCCTGCCGCTGCTCGGCATCATGTGGATGATCGGCGGTATAAATCTGCACAGCAGGCCCAATTGCCGTTCCTTGCCCGATTTTGACCTCTACCACGTCAAGAATAACGCAGTTGAAGTTGATGTAGGCATTGGCTCCAATGCGGATATTGAATCCGTAGTCGCAAAAAAAGGGCGGACGGATGACCGTTCCGCGCCCAACCTCTCCCAGCCGCTCGGACAAAAGCTCATGCCAATGCCCCGTGGTCTGCCCCAGCGTATCATTGTACCGCTTGAGCCAAGCCCCGGTGGCCAACAGGTCAGCTTGGATCTCCGGATCCGCCGCATTGTAAAACTCGCCTGCGAGCATCTTTTCTTTTTGGCTACGCATCATAGTCTCCCGTCAGGTCGTGTCCCGTACAGTGATGCAGGAACGCACATCAAACTGCCTCGGCAACTTTGTAACTCGGTCTTGCCGGGCGCGCGGTCGGTCACGAGCCGGGGCGACAGTTTCGTCTCGACCAACTTCCGCGAATTTGGATATCGCAGATCAACCGGTCGCAGGGGCCAATACCTGACGAGGTCGGCAACTGTCCAGCGGTCGAACTCACTTTCATGCCCATCTCAGATTGCGTGATATCGAGCGGTAAGCCATCAGCTAATGTATCGACCAGGTCCCGCCAGCGGAGATCTGCGCGTCGCCTCTACGCATGCTGGCGTGTCACCAATAATACATCGATTATTTCTGGATCCAGGCACGTCGAATTGATTTGCCTTGCGGTGTAGAGCGAAGTTACTAGCCATAGGATTACTCCTTTTTAGTTTGTCAGTCGCAGAGCCCCAGTATGACTACGTGGTAGAAAGCACACGGCCGGAATCTTGGCAGCGCTGTTCACACCCACTTCGTAAGCCTGGCCGATGGGCTCGCCAGAGCACCAATGCTTGACCTGCTCCAGCTCTTGCTCGGCGGGTTGTTTCAGAGACGCTTGATCTCGATACCGCGTTTTCTCAGCACGTAGCCGATCTGGCGCGGGGTCAAACCGAGCAGGCGCGCCGCCTTTGCCTGCACCCAGCCACACTTTTCCATGGCAGCAATGACCGTATCGGCATCGGGCACCCTACCACGACTCGTGGCAGGGCCTATCGGCGCTTGCCCGTCGCCGACGGGCGGGGCGGCACAGGCGGCGGAAGGCTGGATCGTAGTCGACTTCTCTGACGTCGGCGGTCCGTTCTTCCACAGCGCCGCGGCCAAGCACTGATCCGCGTAACAGGCAAAGTCAGTTCTGAGGATTGATGGACCCGTCGCCAGAACTGCCGTCCGTTGAACGCAGTTTTCGAGCTCTCGGATGTTGCCTGGAAATTCGCAGTTCATTAGCACCTCAATCGCTTCGGGAGCGAAGGTCAGCGTGTGATCATTCTCAGTATTGAAATTCTTGAGAAACTGAGCGGCCAAGAGCGGAATATCACCTCGCCTTTCGCGCAATGCCGGCACGCGTAAAGTGACGACGTTGATGCGATAATAGAGGTCTTGCCGGAACTCCTTGCGTTGAACTGCCGTTTCCAAGTCCCTGTTCGTTGCGGCAATCACGCGAACATCAACTTTAATGGTGTGGTTGCTGCCGACGCGCTCAAACTCCTGCTCCTGCAGGACACGCAGCAGCTTAGCCTGGAACGAACCTGATATTTCGCCAATCTCGTCCAGAAACAATGTGCCTTTGTCGGCAGCCTCAAAGCGCCCCTTGCGCAAACTGCTCGCGTCGGTGAAGGCACCCTTCTCATGACCGAACAAGTCAGATTCCAGAAGCGTCTCGGTGAGCGCCGCGCAATTGACCTTGATGAAGGGCTGCTTGGCGCGAGGCGAGAGCTCGTGAATGGCTTTGGCAACCAGCTCCTTACCGGTTCCGGATTCACCTCGCAACAGGACCGTAGTCTTCGCCTTGGCCACCTTGACAAGGTGCTCACGCAGCTTGCGCAGCGCCTGACTATCGCCAAGCATCTCCTTGCTGATCTTTTTACGTTCCATTTGGCAGCCCATCCCACTCCGCCACCCGCCGGTAGAACTGCACTGGACGGTGAGCTGTGTTGTATTTCGTCATCATCATTCTCGATCTCACCTTTGTTGCTTCGAAATTTTCGGCGCGCGGACGCCCTCGGCAAATGGCAATGGCGCCTGAGCATCGTTGCCTTTCACCAGGACGAGCGTCTTCCTCCGCGCGGGCGCTCGCAATATGCGGTTTGCGCAGGCCTTTACTCGACCGGTCGCTGTTCTGTCCGGCTTCTGCCGCACCGCAGCCTGCAAACTCATCCTTGACAAGAAAGGAGGGGAGTCAACCGAGCTCTCCTTGCATTTATGCAAGGAAAATTGTCAGTTTGATAGAATTCTATCAAAACGGCAGAAACGCCCCGCCCCAGTTTGGCTGTACCTGCGGCGTTCAGCGTACGTGACGACATGTGCGGACTTGTCCCAATTGCCATCCGAGTTGTGCGGAACAGTAGCTGCTGCGCTGTTCGCTTCAACCGCGTGAGGCCGGAGACAGTAGAGACGGCGGCTCGTCGAGCGAGGTTTCATTGTTCGGCTACTAAACCGGCTGTCCTTTGGTGGGAGTTGGTTTCGCCCAAGTTCTGGGCCTGGGGGCGTCTAGCCCGTTTCGCCGCACAGGCTCCTTCCACATCGTCGAGGCCGAGAAGGAGGGACCCCACAGCTCTCCCTGTATCACAATGCCCCGCCCCTCAAGCAGCTAGATACGACAGGTGACCTCAAATGAGGCGTCTTGCATGGCTTCTACACCTGCCTGAATGCCAGAACTGCGTTCGTACCGCCCATGGCGAAGGCGTTGCTCATGGCGACGCGCACCTTGCG
>NZ_SADP02000028.1:19396-69434 GCF_004010375.2 Mesorhizobium sp. M2E.F.Ca.ET.209.01.1.1
TCAAGCAGCTAGATACGACAGGTGACCTCAAATGAGGCGTCTTGCATGGCTTCTACACCTGCCTGAATGCCAGAACTGCGTTCGTACCGCCCATGGCGAAGGCGTTGCTCATGGCGACGCGCACCTTGCGCTCGCGCGGCACATTGGGTGTGATGTCGAGGTCGCAAGCGGGATCTGGCTCGCGATAGTTGGCGGTCGGCGGCACGACGTCCTCTTGGATTGCCATCACGCAGGCGATCATTTCAAGCGCGCTCGCTGCGCCGAGGCAATGCGCGTGCGTGGACTTGGTGGAAGAGATGGACATCAAATAAGCGTGGTTTCCAAACACACGCTTGATCGCAGCCGTTTCAGTCTGATCATTGCTTTTGGTACCGGTGCCGTGCGCGTTGAGGTAGTCGACGTCCTCGGCATTCAGCCCGGCATCGGCAAGGCAGGCGCGCATCGCCGACGCTGGCCCCTCGACAGATGGCGCGGCAATGTGGAAGGCATCGGCGGAAAGGCCGACGCCGGCGATCTCGGCAAGAATTGTGGCACCACGCCTCGTGGCATGCTCGTAGCTTTCCAGCACGGCCATGCCCGCACCCTCGCCCAGCACCAGGCCCTTCCTATCGGCGGAGAAGGGCCGGCAGGTATCGGGTGAAAGCACGCGCATTGCTTCCCATGCTTTCAGCACGCCCCATGCGAAGGGTGCGTCGCTGCCTCCGGAAACCATTACGTCGGCCCGGCCCAGCTTGATCTGGTCCACCGCCGAGGCGATCGCATGGTTGGCCGAGGCACATGCGGAGGTCACCCCGAAGACCGGCCCGCGCAAGCCGAGGCTCAAGCTAAGATGGACGGAAGCGGCGCTGGGCATCACCTTTACTCCAGTGAAGAGTTCAGCACGGATTGCGCTACCCAAAAGCAGTGAGCGGTAAGTTTGTTCTGTTGCGTATGAACCGGTAAATCCGACGCCCACTGTCGCGCCGAAGCGATGGGCATTCCCCTCGTCCCAGGAAAGTCCGGCCTGCCGCATGGCTTCGCGCGCTGCAAGCACGGCGAGCAAGCTGAAGCGGTCCATGGAGATGAGATGCCCCCGGTTGATGTCGTGCTGGGGCAGCGCCTTGATCTCAGCGCCGGTCATGCCCTCCAGGTCATGAAGCTCGGAATTGGCGATCGGGCCGATGGCGGAGCGGCCTTCGCGCATCTCTTTCCACATAGAGGCGGCGTCGGTGCCCAGTCCGCACAGGCCGCCCACTCCGGTGATAACGACGCGCCTGTCCATTCAAGCCTCCTTCGCAAGCAAGCCGCGGACGGCTTCCACGACGTCGCCGACATTCTTGAGATTGGACCAGGCATCGGCCGTGTTCATGTCGATCTTGATGCCGTAGGCCTGCTCCACATCCCAGAGGACGTCCGCCAAACCCAGCGAATCAAACCCGAGCGCGTCCAGTTCCGTGGCGATTGTTATCTCGCCGACGAATGACGTAGGCATTCCCTCACCGCTCTCCGACTCGGCGCGTTTCTTGATCAGGGCAATGACGTCCGTTGCGAATTGATCGGCCATTCTGTTTCCTGTCTTTCTTTCCCGCGTTTCGACCTGGACGCGGCTCAGTTCCTGAGGCGCGCCGCGTCGCGAAAGCCATCACGCTTGGGCAACTGACAAAGCCCAATGCTCATAAAGCCGGATCAGGTCCGGCCGGTGTGTGGCGTAGGTGCAGTATGACGATGTGAGCCGCTACACCGTGCGCGTCTCCCAGTCTGTCCATAGGCTCGGAAGAAGTCGGACCCGGTCAGTTGCAACTCCCTTTCCCAGCACTCCACTGCCCGGTAGAGCGCATGAAAAATCTCCTTTCGGGCGGTTTCTTAAGACGCTCGCCACGCCATGAGGCAGTGGGGGCATCGGTGTGCGTCAGGTGCTTCTGCCCATGCAGGATTCCAGAACATTGATGAAATCGTTTGTTTCGATGAAAGGCATCCACACTTTGGATAGTTGACCACGCGTTTCAAAGATCGTGAACTACATCTCGTCGTTGTGCTCGACGCACTCCCGACAGAGCGCAACCTCATGGGCGCGGCATGCAGGATTAACCGAGCCCAGCCGGTCATGAGTGCGGCCGGCGCTCGGCTGCTCGATTATTTGCGCGATAAGCTCGCGACCATGTCCGCGGAGGTATTCAAACTTAACGCTGCGTCCGGGAGCTCTTGCCCTCCAGTTCGCGACGCTCTCCCGCCCATCCAGTGCTCGTTTATTTCGTCGGATAGTTTGACCCGGCTCTACCGAATCGCCGCTTCAGGATCATTCTTCCCGATTTCGTCACGCTCGTATTTTCTGCCGCGTCCTACACCGATTGGGCGCGAACAAAACTGAGCGCCTTGGAACCCGAACCCGTGCGTCGTGACCGGGAGCATCCGGGGCGAACTCATCCGCTCGGGGGCATCGCATCACCGGACGGCGACAGGCACGGTCGACCGGCATCTCGGCATCGGCTGGGAATTCGTCCATGGTCTGCATTGGCGACGACGCTTCCTGAGGCCACGTAGCCCTTATGCCAAGCTGGGCGCCCGGTTTGCGGCATCCGTGCCTACCCTCTTCGGACCTCGTGGGTTCCAACCGGCGACGAGGCGTGCATAGGCGCCCTCGGCCTGCTCCACCCAGCGGCGCTCTTCTTCCCGGTGGCTCTTTATGTTGTAGGCGTGCGCTCCCTTTTGGCCGCGCACAGCCTTGCTCCCGGCCTTGAGTTCCACATCGCGCAAGCTTCTTGGCATGCAGGGAGGGTCGAGCCTACGCGTAACTCTCGCCCTTCTCAACAGATGACAGATCACGACAGAGAGTTTGCGTGCGGTTGCCACGGCCGCGACATGCTGTCCGCGCCGGGCTCGCACGCCGCAGGGAGAAGGCTCGCAACGGTCCGGGAGCACGAGCGGCCGCCCAGGCCGCCTCGACGAGCATGCCGCGCGCATGACCACGGCCCTGCTTGGTGATCCGCCCATGGTAGGCCGGACCTGGCCGGACTGCTGGACGCTTGGGTTCAACCCGAGATAGGTCACGAGCTTCTGCGGATCGTCGAAGCGCGACACGTCGCCGATCGCCGCCCTTCATCGCCAGCGCGACGGTGATGTCGACGCCGGGAATGGTCATCAGCCGCTTCACGCCTTCATCCTCGAGAGCCGAGCGGACAAGATCGCGTTCGATGACCTGGAGGTCTTCGCCCAATCGGTCGAACTCGCGCAGATGCCCATCGATCGCGAGGCGCTCGTCCTGCGGTACGACCTGCTCGATTACCAGGTCCGACCCTTGGCGCCGCACAGGTCGGCATGCGGGCAGGACGGATCAGGTGGCTATGAAGGATCGACTGGATGACGCTCTTCAATCGAGATCTCTGTCGGACAATCTGATTGCGCCGTGTCACCTGTCGACGCAGAGCCTGCGTCGGCTCGTCCGCAATCCAGACTTCTGGCAAGAAGCCGCTGGCATAGAGCTGCGCAAGAACGTCGGCGTCGATCGTCGTTTTGATCTTGGCATAGGCAACGATAAACACCTGTTTCGGCTTGGCGATCCCCACCTTCTTCACATGCGGCGCAATCACAGCTGCAGCGGACGTCGCGCTGCCGGTGGCCTCGATCACCCCGACATCGTTCGGCGACAGCTTCGCGGCGAACGCCGCCAGCAGATCGCGCCGCATGTCGACGCGGCCGAGTCGCCTGAGCCTGCCCTCCTCCCATGCCACTGCTTCGGCGAAGGCGCGGTGAATATCCAGTCCGATGATAAGCATGCCCGTTCCTCCTTCTTGGCTCGGTCAAAGACGGGAGCTGGCGGGCAACACGACATCTACTGATCCGCGCTCGCAGCGCATCCGGGAAAGTCGCCAGGGGCGGCCATGTAACGAGCTCGGGCTCTCAGCCCACGGTCTATTGACGGCCTGCCTGCACCTTTGTGCTCCCGGTGCCCCACGTCCCGGATGGGCTCACCATAAGGGCGTTCCAAAACAAGAACAGCAGGACGAGAAGACACCACAGATCACATACCGGATAGCGGCAAGGCCAAGCGCTTCGTTCAGATAGGCTTGCGCCAATGGGCTTAGGCCGAGCCTACAACAGCTCTCAAAAACGCTGCCGGACTGCTGCATTGGCTCGCCGATACAATTGGCACAGGCCTCACGGCAGCTTAGGATCAAACCGCCCATCAGTCGCCTCGGACTGGAAAGGTGCACCCTATTAGATTCCACGCCCAGCTAGGTCGGGGCCGCCGAAGACGCTGGTTGATAGCCCGGCGCCATCGGCCCGGCGTTTCAAACTGCCAATCTCTGACCTGCACAGTACGAACGATTGCTCGCTTCGGCAGATCACGCGGCTCATATGTCGGACCTTAACGTCATCCATCATAAACTTTTTGCGACAAAAGATTGCAAGAATGCTAAATTGTTAAAGTCGTTTGTTTCGGTTAAAGGCATCCATCCCATGGATGGCTGATGACATGCGTTTCAAAGGACTTGATCTAAATCTCCTCGTTGTGCTCGACGCACTCCTGACGGAGCGTAATCTCTCGGCGGCGGCACGCAGGATCAACCTGAGTCAGCCCGCCATGAGTGCGGCCGTCGCCCGACTGCGCGATTATTTCCGCGATGAACTGTTTACGATAAGAGGTCGCGAACGATTTCTAACCCCGCGTGCGGCAGCATTTGCCCCCGCAGTTCGCGACGCTCTCCAGCACATCCAGTGCTCGATTATTTCTTCGGATCCGTTTGACCCAGCTCGAGCCGATCGCCTCTTCAGGATCATTCTTTCCGATTTCGTCACGCTCGTGTTTTTCGAAAAGCTTGTGGAGCGTATTTCACGGGAAGCCCCCGCCGTCAGCTTCGAACTGCTGCCTGTCGACGATAGCCCCGATGAGCTTCTCCGGCGCGGTGACGTCGATTTTCTAATTCTACCGGATATGTTCACGTCGAGTGTGCATTCAAGCATTGCGCTGTTTGACGAGAAGCTCGTGTGCGTAGGCTGTCCCACAAACAAGCAGCTGCCACAGCAGCTTACATTCGAGAGATACATGTCGATGAGGCACGTCGCGGTCAGGTTCGGGCGTACGATGAAGCCGTCTATCGAGGAATGGTTTTTGCTTGAGCATGGCCTTAAGAGACGTGTCGAGGTCGCCGTGCAGGGCTTCAGCATGATTCCACCTATGGTGTCCGGCACAGCTCGTATAGCGACCATGCCCTTACGGCTGGTCAGGCATTTCGAAAAAACGTTCCCCCTGCGGGTTATCGAACTTCCGCTGCCATTTCCCACATTCACCGAGACCCTCCAATGGCCGGCCCTCCACAATAGCGATCCGGCAAGCATCTGGATGCGGGAGATAATGATACAGGAGGCATCTCGGATGGCTGCCCCGCTGTGAACCCTCGGAAAATTCAGGCGCACCTATAGTCACTACACCTGTCACCATCTACTTTGACGACAATAGCCCTCGCCGGATAAAGTCGATGCTGGCGGCAAGTGCGCCTGCGAGATCGTCCAGAGAATGGACTTCCTCGATCAGCTCGAACGAGAAAGGTCCCGCGTAGCCGCCATCCAGCAGCGCCTGAATCTGGCTGCCATTGTCGGAACCTGCAAGAAAGCGATCGGGGTAAATCCAGAAGGTCGGGTCGTTTACGCTTGAAATGTGCACCAGGCCGGTAAGCTCGCAGAACAGGCATGTCTCCCCGGCCAGGGTGTGGTGGAACGTGTCGTGCACGAGGCGAAAGACGGACTGGCCATCAACCGCGGCAACGGCCTCGGCCGCTTCCTTCTTTGATCGAAGCGAGCAGGTTCGGAAACCCAGCGGCTCGATGAGACCGATCAGACCCCGCGACTGGAGGATTGGCTTGATCTCGTTTAGAGCGAAACGAAGATTGTCCTGGCGCTCGCTATTGGTGGGCCACGAGCTGCGGTTGGCCGGCACCAACACGAGCGTCTCTGCCCCGCACGCCGTCGCATAATCGGCGAGGTTGCTTGCCTCGGCCTGACGCGTTGGAGTCCAGTCGTTGAACCGCTGCAAGGCGTTGACAGAGATGATCGTGACGCCCGCTTCGGTAGCGGCAAACCGAACGTCCGCAGCCGGAATGCCGCGTGCGACAGGATTGCTGAAATGAGGGTAACGGATTTGGACGTCGGTCAGGCCTTGGTCACGGGCAAGCGCGAAAAGCGCACTGACGTCAAGGCGGGGCGCCGCCATGTGATCGAGTGCAAAGCGGGGCGATACCTGGCGCATTGCTTGACTTTCCTTCCATGAAGCGCGGCTGCCATTTCGGCATCCGGCTTCTTTCAAGACGGAACCACGCCGGTTCACAGATCGGACAGAGACGGCCGAGTCAATCGAGCTTTCCTTTCATCGGTGAAAGGAAAATGGGCGCTCATGATAGAAATCCATCAAGGTCAAATATTTTCCGGAAGATAAATGTCGAACGGCAGAAATGTCTGCCCCGGGCTCTCCGCGACGCCGGCTTTGATGGCCCGCTCCATTGCCATTATCAGCTCCTGGCAAAGTCGGCGCATTGGCGTGCCGACCGCCATCGTCAAGATGTCATCCGCAAGCGCCCCACGTGACTGCGGCGTCATTTCACTCACGATCGCGACGAGATCCTGACCGCTCCCCTCTTCTCGGAGCGCGGAAATTGCTCCCTCTATACCCCCGCCGGCCATATAGAAGCCGACGAGCTCTGGTTCCCGCTGCATAAGATCCAGCAATTTTTCGTAAGTGAGCTGCCGTTCATCAAGGTTCACGAGCGGATCAAGCACCTCGAATTTGGGCGCGTTCTCACGAAAATAGGCACGAAAGGCCGTTTCCCGCGTCGCATGCGCCTGGAAGCGATGGCTTCCGACAAACACCGCCACCTTGCCGGGCCGTTTTGCGGCCTTGGAAAACACCCAAGCGGCAGTCCGTCCGACCTTGCTGTTGTTGAGGCCGATGTAGCCCTCGCGCACGCCATCGGCGAAGTCGGATAACAGCGAAAATACCGGGATACCTTTCGCCTTGAGCTCCTCGACTGATGCTGTGATTTTCGGGTGATCGGCCGCCACCATGGCGATCGCCTGGCAGCGGCTTCCAAGGTCCTTAAGAAGCGGGAGCAGGTCACGCGGCAAATGTGACTGCGCGAACTCGATGATCGGAAGGCCGTGGAAGGATTTAGCCATACTGACCGACTCTTCAATATTGCGAGCGAAATCTTGGTAAAAATCGTGGGCAGGTTTTCTCAAGATGAAGCCCAGCTTGTAGTGCGGCAGGTGCTGCTGCAAGCGCTGTTTGATGAGACCGGCAGCATGATAGCCGATCGCGTGCGCGGCCGCATGGACCCGCTGGGCGGTCTCCTCTCGCACCGGAAGGCGGACGTTCAGAACCCGATCGACTGTTGCTACGCTGACTCCGGCTTCGCGGGCGAGATCGGCAATTGTGACGCGCTTTCCCCTAGCGATTCTGATCGGCCGGTCCTCCGTCATCCGGTGCGATCCCGCGACGGCTTGGGGCGGCAAGCTGAAATAGTTACCACACCCCACGGTTGATAACGCATTCGACGAACAGCGCTCCATGCGGACCCAGATGAGTTTCCGTGAACCGTTCGTTTGCTTAGGGGCTTCATGGTGTTGTATTACTCTCCGCGTTAGTACACTATTTCCAGCGCTCTTTGGAGGCCGGCAATTCGACTGCTGTGAAGGCCGTGACTTACACGTCGCGCTATTGCTTGCTTGCGGGGAGCCCGTTTGATGTAACCCTAACCGCGGAAAGCGGCTTCCATCCGGGACTGGTCCAATTCGCCTTCCCAGCGAGCGACAACGAGCGATGCCACCGCATTACCGACTAAATTCGTCAGCGCGCGGCATTCCGACATGAAGCGGTCCACGCCAAGAATTAGAGCCATTCCGGCAACGGGAACACTCGGCACGACAGACAGAGTAGCGGCCAATGTGATGAAGCCGGCGCCGGTGACGCCTGCCGCACCCTTCGAGGAAAGCATCGCAATTAGCAGCAGGAGGATCTGATCGGCAATTGACAAATCTGTGTTCGTCGCCTGCGCGATGAAGAGGGCGGCGATCGTCATGTAGATATTGGTGCCGTCCAGATTGAATGAGTATCCAGTAGGGATGACGAGACTTACGACCGAACGCGCGGCGCCGGCCTTCTCCATCTTCTCCATGAGCGAGGGCAGCGCGGCCTCCGAGGAGGACGTTGCCAGGACAAGCAGCAGCTCGTCCTTGATGTAGCGGACAAGAGAAAAGATCGAGAAGCCGTTGCAGCGGCAGACCACGCCGAGAACCCCGAACACGAAGAGGAAGGCGGTCAGATAGAACGTCGCGACCAGTATCGCGAGGTTGGCCACCGAACCGATTCCGTATTTGCCGATCGTAAAGGCCATAGCGCCGAAGGCGCCGATGGGTGCAGCCTTCATCAGAATGCCGACGAGCTTAAAAATGGGGGCGGTGAGCGCCTGGAGAAAGGTAACGACCGGCCTGCTCGTCTCTCCGGTCATCGCCAGAGCAATGCCGAACAAGACCGAGAAGAACAAGACTTGCAGGATGTCGCCTTCCGCGAAGGCACTGGCAATCGTTGACGGGATGATGTTCATCAGGAAGCTGGTCACGGACTGCTCGTGAGCCGTGGCCACATAGCCCTTAACGGCTTCGACATCGAGCGAGGCCGGATCGATGTTGAGGCCGGCGCCAGGCTGAACGATATTCGCGACAATCAGCCCGACAACGAGTGCAAGCGTCGAGAAGGTAAGGAAATAAACCATCGCCTTGGCGGCAACTCGGCCGACCTTCTGCAGATCGCTCATGCCGGCAATGCCGGTCGCAATTGTCAGGAAGATGACAGGTGCGATAATCATCTTGATGACTTTGATGAAGGCATCGCCGAGCGGCTTCAGGCTTTGGCCGGTTTCCGGATAGAGGTAGCCAATTGCGGCTCCAAGGACCATGGCGGCAAGTACCTGCACGTAGGTCCGGGCAAAATGGCGCTTGCGGGGCGCTGCGATCGCGCGGGGGACTCTTGGAACCAACATCGTTTCTCTCTCCCTGACCGGATCGGGGTGGGGGCTCCTCCTTCTCCCATGCTGCGCTCCGGTCGAGCGCTGCTGTCATCTCGGAGCAAGCGCCGTGCCAACTGGACGCCTGTCCCGTCCAGCGAGATTGGTGCAGTTGCGCACTGGAACCCTCCACCTTGCCGGAATTCTGCACTCGAGGCTCGCCAAAGATCGCGTCTGAGGAAGTGCTTCATCAGAGAGGGAATTGACCAGGTCGCCTTGCGCCCGTGCCCTTTGATGTTCGCCGCAGATCGACTGCCGGTTGCCTTGGTGACTTTGGTTTGTCAGTTTTGGAACGGAATGCGCGCAAACTGCAGGATATCCTACACGCCCATCAGAGCACGCGGTACAAGCGATTAAGCGTAGGAGCGCATTGAATCTCCGAGGTCAAAAAATCTTGAATAAGGTCCGCGTGCGAAGTGAATCCGCAACTCGTCAAAGTTCTCCACCGTTTGATCAAGCGGTCGCGTTTCCTGGCGCTGCAAGATGGCGTTATCTGATGGCTCAAGCGCTGGAACGCCCAGGAAATCCCAAACCGCTCCCAAGCATTGGGCAGGTTCGTGAAGTAGGCTCTCGTATTCCATTACAAGCAGGTTGGTCGACGTGAAGGAGTCCATAACGCGAGCGTGAAAATCGTCGGCGGCTTTGAAATAAGCCTCACAGTCGGCGATTGACAACCTGACGCTCGGTGGCCGAGCGGTATCGTTGTCCGAGCTGAACTTCAGCCACTGACCGCTTTCCCTGGCCTGCACAAAGGATCGGAGCGATTCCAATACGTTTCGGCGAACAACGAGGATGACCTTGAGTGCTGGCCAACGAGCTAATTCCGCAAAGAATGCTGGACGCTCGCGAAACTGAGGTTCATTGATCTTGCAGCCAAGATGCGTCACATTCTTGTAGTCGCGCATAGGGCAGCGCACATAGGCAAGCTCAAGAAGCTCGCGATCCGTGCCTAGCAGGCGATCCGTGCTGGGCCAATTGGGATCATATTCGTTTAGCAACTCACCGTTACTCAGAACGGTCGGATGCTCGTTTAGCAATTCTTCTAAATAGTGTGTTCCGGTCCTTGGCATAGCAAGGATCACAAAAGGCTCAGGAGTTGGTTCGTTGTGGGTCATTGCATGTGTATCCAACTAAATAATGGCCGCGACGGTCTGGGGACGCGCACAAGAAGCTTGGCTGCTATCGCTTGAACGCTCCGGGTGGGTCCGCGCGCCTCACCACCCAGCCTGTACTCCGAGGTGTGGTCGCGAAGATGGGCGCGTGCCTGCAGCGGCTGGGTGGCGCCCGGCTTCGGCGTTGTTGTACCACTCGCGATTCCTGGCACACGCATGCCTCCGGGCCGCTGGGGGCAGTTTGCAATCCGGCATTGCGGACCTCCTTCTCGTTGATGGGCGTAGGTAAGCGTCAACGCATTAGTCGTCGATGAAACAGTCCAGCCGACAGAAAAAAAGGCAATACAGCGAACATGCAAAGTGCGCCTATATGCAGCCCTACATTGTCGCCCAGGCGGCCGAGCATCACCGGACGGATTAGATCGATAGAATTCGCCAGCGGCGAGAAGGCCGCAATCTGCTGAAACACTCCTGGCAATTGGCCGACTGGAAAAACCGCGCCCGAAAGGAACAGCATGGGTGTGATGACAAGCGTCTGATAGAAAATAAAATAGTGATAACTGGGCGCGAGCGCGATGACGAGCATGGCCAGGCTCGCAAAGGCGAACCCGGTGAGAGCGATGACCGGCAGCACGTAGAGAACCGACGTCCACGCGGCATAACCTAGCGCGGCGGCAACAATCGCAATTGTCGTACCGGCCAGAAAGGCCTTTGTGGCTGCCCAGGTCAATTCACCGAGAACGATGTCGCCGAGGGTAAGTTGTGTGTGCAGGATTGCTTCCCAAGTGCCCTGATCGCGCATTCGACCGAAAACCGCGTAAATTGTTTCGAAGGTTGATGCTGTCATCGCGCTCGTCGCAACCATGCCGGCTGCCAGAAAGGCGATGTAGGATGCACCTTCGATGCGGCCTACCAACAGTCCAAGGCCAGTGCCGAGCCCGAAAAGGTAAATCATCGGATCAGCAAGGGTGCCGAGCATTGAAGCAAATGCCACCTTCTTCCATGCCAGATGATTGCGGCGCCACACCGCGATCCAGTTCCAGGCGTTGGCGGGTAGAGCGGCCGCAAAACGTTCACCCATTGCTCACTTCTCCATCTCACGTCCGGTTAACCTCAAGAAAACGTCCTCCAGACTGGGTGGACGCTCTAGAATACGCAGACCCGCTCGACCGCGAAGCTGGATGCGCACATCCTCCGGCTCAGGCGCATAGCAAAAGAGCGTCTCGCCGCTTACCTCGACACGCTGAACGTACGGTCTGATCAGCGAAATCAGCTCCTGTGGATTGCCGCCGAAGATCTCGATCACGTTGCACCCAATGTACTCGTCGATCAGCGCATGAGGACTGCCCTCGGCGATCTTGCGTCCCCGCTCGAGAACACACAGCCGATCACAAAGCCGCTCAGCCTCTTCCATGAAATGGGTGGTCAAAATGATCGTTTTTCCGCTCGCCAGCAGGAAACGAAGTCGCTCCCAGATCAGATGGCGGGCATGCGGGTCGAGGCCGGTCGTGGGCTCATCCATCACAAGCAACTGGGGGTCGTTGATCAGAGCACGTGCCAGCGTCAGGCGCCGCTTCATCCCGCCGGATAGCAGGCCGACACGTGAATCCGCCTTGCTCTCAAGGCGAGCGAACTCGAGGAGCCGTGGGATGACGGCGTTGATCTCTCTTGTACTCATGCCGAAGTAGCGCCCGAACACCAACAGGTTCTCGCGTACCGTAAATTCCAGGTCGAGATTGTCGAACTGCGGGACCACGCCTATGCCCTTGCGGGCCAAGCGGCTGCGTGCCGGCACTGGTAGACCGAGGACTGTTATATCACCCGCGTCAGGCCGGGTCATACCGAGGAGCATACGCGCAATCGTGCTCTTGCCTGCGCCGTTCGGCCCCAGCAGACCGAAGCACTCTCCCGATGCAACGGTGAAGGACAGCCCGTCCACAACGAGCTTGTTTCCGAATAATTTGGTTACGCCGGTAAGGTCGATTGCTACATTGGACATGCGTCTATCTCAAGCGGAATGAGTCCGATTGGCCACCGGCAGCTTACTTGCGAATTCTGGTTCAGAGCAGGCCACCGCCTTGAGATGGCACCTTTGGAAAGTCGCGGCCGGAGCGACGCGTGTATCGCTTCCGCCAAAGAATAACGTCAAGATGCCACGTGTCGCTTCCAGATAGTTCCCGTTCTGACCATAGGTAACTCGAAAGCTTCACCCCGTGTCGACTGACACAACTTACTCGGTCACTCGGCGCTGCAAGGCCGTCAGACTTCACCAGCTGTGAGCGAAAGATCTGCAGTATGAAGTGACTCCGCAATTCCAGAATTGCCCGCAGCATTTGCTCCGGCAAGCGGCATCGCGCTTGTGATTTCCTTTGTGCTCCTGTTGGGCAGGGGAACACTTTTACGCGACAGCCAATCGCTATTGCTCAATGTACACAGGGCGTAAGCCTTCAAGGGGATCAACAGGAATATCCTGATTAACGCGTGCATTGAATAGCCGATGAATCGAAGCTGCCGAGTGCGGAAAGATAACACCGTAGATCTGATTATGGTCATCGTGACAATAGCCAGCACCGTCCACCAATTTACTGTATGTGAAAATAGTAGCTCACCGAGCGCCGTTACTACCGCGATGCCGAGCAACAATGGGCCGAGATTCTCTCCCATCACATCCAAAGTTAGATAGCGATCCAGGCCACGCAGTAGACCTCGCGCAAGCATCGTGTCCCGGAAGGTGCTTCGTGCCCAGCGGAGTTGTTGGCGCAAATAAGGTCCCATCTTGTCCGGAACGACTGTCGCCGCGACGGCACCTGGAACGTACTCGGTTCGAAAGCCTGCTTTCAGCATGAGGATCGTAAGATGACGGTCTTCACCGAAGTCGCTTGGTTTCCCCCTGAACAGCTGCGTCTCGTATTGATCCAGCAGAGAAAGGAGACAAGACCGGCGGTACATTGCACATGGGCCGCAGCAGCACATGACCGCACCAAAGCGACCTTGCGCCGCGCGCTCCTCATTGCAAGCCAGCCAGTATTCCATATCGATCAATCGGGTCAACCAAGTGTCGCTGCGGTTGTATGCCGTCAGCTGGCCCATGGCCGCTCCGACCATGGAATCCCGCATTTTTACTGCAAGCTTTGTGATGACGTCGGACGCAAGTGTCGTGTCAGAGTCGACGCTGAGCACGAAATCTCCAGATGAGCGGCGGATGGCGGCGATCTGCGCCTTGCGTTTGCCAACATTCTCGCGGAGCAGAATGAAATTGAATCTCGGGTCGCCCTCGTAGGCGTGATGTACCGGGATGACGGCATTACGATTTCCAGAACCGTCGTCAACCAGATAGACCTGAAATGTTCCGGCGTAATCTTGATTTGCAATGGAAGCTAAACACGCCGCGAGTGTGCGCGGGTCCTCATTGTAGCAGGGGATAATGACATCCACGCTCGGCCAACGGTCGGATCCGAACAAGCTTTCCGACGGCGGCGTAACATTTTCCGGTTGGGAGTAGACCGCTTGCATGCCTCTGTAAACAGTCGAGAGCACCGCATAAGACGAAACGGCAACAGTACTGGCTGTGGTGAGAAGGTCCATAGGATCTCTGTTTGTTCAGGGGTGTTGAGGAAGTGATCGGATTACAAATCCGCGGCCGTGCAATTCTGGAATTAGGCGTGACAACGCTGTCACCGTCTGGTCGCGCAGACTGGCTTGATTGCCTGGTTGCAATTCGTCGGGAGCGCACCCGTCGTGCAACAGCACGATTGCGCCCGGCCGGATATCGGCGAGCACTCTGTCGACGATGGCGTCAACGCCGGGGCGAGACCAGTCGCGTGGATCAATGGACCAATGGACGGGCGCCAATGCCGCACCCGCTGATGCAGCGATTACTTCTTCGGTCCAGATGCCATACGGTGCACGAAAGTACCGAACCATGGCCTGCGGGCAAGCCATCCCTATGACTCTGTTTGCCTCAACTATCTGGCAGTCGACTTCGACGGACCCGCATTTGGCCAGGTCCGGATGAGTCATCGTGTGGTTGGCTATACCGTGCCCGTCTGTAATAATTCGGCGAACGAGTTCCGGCTCGTCGGCCGCGTAGGCCCCAACAACGAAGAAGGTCGCCGTCACCTGATGTTGCGCCAGCACATTGAGTATCTGCGGTGTGAAAAATGAATTGGGACCATCGTCAAACGTCAGATAGACGCTGCGCTCTGCAGTGCCATCGGCATTGTCACTCTGCCCTTCGCATATGTAGTCCAGAGGCTTCATAGTTCCGGACCGTTCCGGTCGATCAGGGTACCGGACGGCCACTCGTCCATCGAGCGTCCGATCGGCGAAACCAACACGAGTACGTCTTCCAGGCGCGTGGGCGGCAGGTCGGGATGCACATCTGGACGGGTCGATCGTACGCGAACGCCCGACACAATGTTCGCGAGGCCGGCTCTGCAGAATCTTTCGACATGGTTTCGCAGCGCGTGCCGAACCGTGCCGAAAGCGAATGGAACACCCAACTGATGGAGCACTGGGTACGCCACGCGCATCGAAAAACCGATTCCGAGCCCTTCAAGATCCGGACGAACCGCGTACAGGCCCAATTCAGCGACGATCAAGTCGACCTCGCCAACTTTGATGAAGCGCCGCAGCATGCCGATGTGAGCCGCTACCCCATGCGCGTCGTAGCCGATTGCGCGGAATTCCGGCCTCGCGCCGGCCCAACTGCGGCCGCCTTCGAATGGCTCCGCGTTGAAGGCGCCAGTCCGTCCATAGGTCTTTCGAAAAAAGTCGGAGAGTTCGACATGGTCGGCCAGTTGCAGCTCATTTTCCCAGCACAACTTCCAATCGACATTCGGGCGCATGGAAGACCTCACCTTGGAGCTGTCTGGTTGAGATAAATGTCCAAGCATTGGTTAAATAATTGGCATCGCACCAACGGGGCGTAACTTGTGGAGACCGCCGAAAGACCAAGCCGTAATGCAGATGCGACTGACTTTGTGCGCCCCGCACACCAGATGATGCTCCTCGGATCCAACGCAACCATGGGAACTACCTATCTTTCCAACTTGAAGCGCCTCTATGGGACCTGCAGCAAAAACGGTAAAATCCTTTGTTTAGATGAAAGGTATCCACGCTTTGGATAACTGGGCGAATGCGTTCCATATGGCTGGTCAATTATCGTCGTCACGCTCGAGGCACTTCTGACGAAGCGCAAAGCTCACGCCCGCGGCACGCGCGGCCGTTGCCGGGCCGCGCGATTATCTCCGTAAGAGCCGAGCGGAGCTCAGACACGACGATTGATCAGAATCTGATTCGCGGGTTCAGTATCTCTTTCGTGTATCCAGCTCTGGGCTGTCCTTTGGCGGGAGTTAGGTTCGCCCAGGTTCTGAGCCTGGGGCGTCGGCCCGTTCGCCGCACAGGCTCCTTCGCACATCGTCGAGGCCGAGAAAGAGGGGGCCACACAGCTCCCCCTGTACTTTCCACCACCCGACACCAGCGCTCACCCAGGGCGCCGGCCTTGCTCACCTCAACGGATAGCGCACTCGCGCCGCTTCACGATTAAAAGAATTCTACAAGCAGATGCCTGTTTGATCGTGAGACGTCCGCTGCCAATTCCCGCATCGCAGAGGCAGCCAATAGCGCTCGCTTCACATAGTGGTCCGGCAAGCAGCTAGATACGACAGGTGACCTCAAATGAGGCGTCTTGCATGGCTTCTACACCTGCCTGAATGCCAGAACTGCGTTCGTACCGCCCATGGCGAAGGCGTTGCTCATGGCGACGCGCACCTTGCGCTCGCGCGGCACATTGGGTGTGATGTCGAGGTCGCAAGCGGGATCTGGCTCGCGATAGTTGGCGGTCGGCGGCACGACGTCCTCTTGGATTGCCATCACGCAGGCGATCATTTCAAGCGCGCTCGCTGCGCCGAGGCAATGCGCGTGCGTGGACTTGGTGGAAGAGATGGACATCAAATAAGCGTGGTTTCCAAACACACGCTTGATCGCCGCCGTTTCAGTCTGATCATTGCTTTTGGTACCGGTGCCGTGCGCGTTGAGGTAGTCGACGTCCTCGGCATTCAGCCCGGCATCGGCAAGGCAGGCGCGCATCGCCGACGCTGGCCCCTCGACAGATGGCGCGGCAATGTGGAAGGCGTCGGCGGAAAGGCCGACGCCGGCGATCTCGGCAAGAATTGTGGCACCACGCCTCGTGGCATGCTCGTAGCTTTCCAGCACGGCCATGCCCGCACCCTCGCCCAGCACCAGGCCCTTCCTATCGGCGGAGAAGGGCCGGCAGGTATCGGGTGAAAGCACGCGCATTGCTTCCCATGCTTTCAGCACGCCCCATGCGAAGGGTGCGTCGCTGCCTCCGGAAACCATTACGTCGGCCCGGCCCAGCTTGATCTGGTCCACCGCCGAGGCGATCGCATGGTTGGCCGAGGCACATGCGGAGGTCACCCCGAAGACCGGCCCGCGCAAGCCGAGGCTCAAGCTAAGATGGACGGAAGCGGCGCTGGGCATCACCTTTACTCCAGTGAAGAGTTCAGCACGGATTGCGCTACCCAAAAGCAGTGAGCGGTAAGTTTGTTCTGTTGCGTATGAACCGGTAAATCCGACGCCCACTGTCGCGCCGAAGCGATGGGCATTCCCCTCGTCCCAGGAAAGTCCGGCCTGCCGCATGGCTTCGCGCGCTGCAAGCACGGCGAGCAAGCTGAAGCGGTCCATGGAGATGAGATGCCCCCGGTTGATGTCGTGCTGGGGCAGCGCCTTGATCTCAGCGCCGGTCATGCCCTCCAGGTCATGAAGCTCGGAATTGGCGATCGGGCCGATGGCGGAGCGGCCTTCGCGCATCTCTTTCCACATAGAGGCGGCGTCGGTGCCCAGTCCGCACAGGCCGCCCACTCCGGTGATAACGACGCGCCTGTCCATTCAAGCCTCCTTCGCAAGCAAGCCGCGGACGGCTTCCACGACGTCGCCGACATTCTTGAGATTGGACCAGGCATCGGCCGTGTTCATGTCGATCTTGATGCCGTAGGCCTGCTCCACATCCCAGAGGACGTCCGCCAAACCCAGCGAATCAAACCCGAGCGCGTCCAGTTCCGTGGCGATTGTTATCTCGCCGACGAATGACGCAGGCATTCCCTCACCGCTCTCCGACTCGGCGCGTTTCTTGATCAGGGCAATGACGTCCGTTGCGAATTGATCGGCCATTCTGTTTCCTGTCTTTCTTTCCCGCGTTTCGACCTGGACGCGGCTCAGTTCCTGAGGCGCGCCGCGTCGCGAAAGCCATCACGCTTGGGCAACTGACAAAGCCCAATGCTCATAAAGCCGGATCAGGTCCGGCCGGTGTGTGGCGTAGGTGCAGTATGACGATGTGAGCCGCTACACCGTGCGCGTCTCCCAGTCTGTCCATAGACTCGGAAGAAGTCGGACCCGGTCAGTTGCAACTCCCTTTCCCAGCACTCCACTGCCCGGTAGAGCGCATGAAAAATCTCCTTTCGGGCGGTTTCTGTTCTGCCCATGCAGGATTCCAGAACATTGATGAAATCGTTTGTTTCGATGAAAGGCATCCACACTTTGGATGGTTGACACGCGTTTCAAAGATCGTGAACTACATCTCGTCGTTGTGCTCGACGCACTCCCGACAGAGCGCAACCTCATGGGCGCGGCATGCAGGATTAACCGAGCCCAGCCGGTCATGAGTGCGGCCGGCCGGGTCGGGCGATAGGCAGTCATGCCCTGCCCTTCCTGCGGGTCAAGCACTCCGAAAAAACATTTCCCCCATAAATGCTAGATCTTCCGTTGCCTTTTCGCGGGCTTCTGCGTGAGGTGAGGCACGCCATCCATGGCATGTGGCACACGCACGCGATGCCAGTGCACGGTCGTTTTCTCGGCAAGGCCGTTCTCTACCTCGACCCGCACGCGCTCGCCCTGACGGACCCGGATTTCCGGGCCTGGAACGGGCCTTCGGCGCGCAATCGAGCCCGGTTCACCCGGCCCAATGGCGTCCACTTTGGGGGCGCATGCACTGCAGACCCGCTGGACCTGATCCGGGAGAGGATGGGCGCGGCGATTGGAATAGCTATGAAAGCGCATCGGACCGTGGAACTGCGCGCGCAGACTTTCGGAGGAAGGCTCGCTTTTAAACGTTATCGTGCAACTCTGACCGTTCTTCGCCTTGGCGGGTGCCGCGGAAGAATCCCGGGTTCTGCGAGCGCTGCGAGAACACCTGCGGTCGATCCTGTACCACAATCTCGCGAAGCTCGATGCTCTCTACAAACGATGTCTTGGATTCTCACGCCCTTATTTCAGCACTTCGCTCGCTTGCCCGACTCGGCCGCGGTCAGCCTTCACCGCCAATTTTATTGGCGCAGCGACGTTCCTATCGGTTCAGGCGAAGCTTCTTGAACCTGCCGCTCTCTCGTTGCCCTGGCACGATTAATCGTCCTCTCAGTCTGTCATTGGCGGAGTCGCTCCTGAGGCGCGCGCCGGCGAGTTCGAGGAGCGCGTGGCTATCTCCTCGGTCCAGCCGGATTCCGCTGCGCGCTCAGCCAATTCCTGGAAGGCCGATTCCAAGGCGAGCTGGCATTGAAGGCCGCGGTCCGGATGGTCGACTAGCTTGGTTCCACGATCGCAATGCTTGATCGCTTCATTGCAGGCCATGGGCTCTCGCCCTCTCCTTTTGCCACACGAGGCGCCAGCTCACGTGTTGTGCGCCCCGGCAACCGCTTTCACCAGCCGCTCCAGCGATCCCGCGCGCTCCAGCTCCGCAAAGAATGATGCGGCGTGACGCTACCCAGCCGGTGCTTCTCGGCCATTTGCACACATAGGGATAGTCGACCATGAAATCGGACCGAGGCGAGGCGTTGGACGTTTCAGTCTTGGTCTGAATGCGCCGCCCACGAGCCGATCGGCCTTCTCGATGATTTGGCGCACCCTCGTTGTCGACAAGCCATGTTCCTGAGCCAGGTCGGCGAAACTCTTGCCCTTCAGAAAGCCGTCGACCAGGGCTATGTTCCTATCGACGGTCGGCTAAATCCCAGCAGGCGCGCGCAGTTTTCCGGCATCATTCCGTTTGTTCATCCGCTTGTCCGCGCCCCCTGCAAATCCTACCGGGCCAAATCGGTGCTTGGAAGACCCACTCATGTCATGGCCTCGGGAAAGTACAAGGCCGACGGTTATGTGAATACGAAAGATGCTGGCGATCACCATGATCGTTGGTGACCGCTGACCTCCCCAATGTCGGCTTCGACGGCACACCGGGAGCTCTCGGCAATGTTGAATAATTCCGTTTGAAGATGGTTGACTTCGTCGTCGAGGCTCGATCCATCAGGATCGGTATCGACGATTCTATATTTGAGAAACCCAAATTCGTTTGACTCGCGCAATTCGCTGTACGGCGTATCATCGCAAGCGCGGGATTCCGACATCCTGCGAAGTGCCCGCGTTGCTGGAATCGATTTTGCGGAAGTAAAAAGGCCCCGGCGCTGGGTCGGCGCGCAGGGCCTTCAGGCATGTACGAGCTACCAGCATGTCCAGTTATGATCGTGCGCTATCATAATGAACAAACGGTGAATGATCGCTATCCGAGGTGCAGGGCGGGCGAGATGGTGGGGCGGTGGGGGACCTGTACCGCTGCAGCGGGGCCACGAGCAGCGACTCGAGCCATGCGCCACGCTGCAGGACCTCGATTTCGGGCCAAGCCTCGAGCCCGCAACTCGCCTTGCTTCTCGGAAATCATAAGGCTTTGTGGGGCGGTTAAGCAGCGCGATATGGCCGCGGCGATACGAAGTTTTCATCTTTACCCTGTTCAGACGGTCAGGCTGCCTTCGCCGCCGGCTTGGCTGCCTTGACATGGGTTATACTGCGGCGACCGTCGACGCCGATCGGAACGTCACCGTCAACCGTAGCGCGACGCACAACCCGGTGCTGGTCGCCATAGTCGTTGACCGCATAATGCTGGTTAGCACGGTTGTCCCAGATAGCGACGTCGCCTACTTGCCAGCGCCACCGCACGGTATTTTCCGGGGCAGTGACGTAGGACTGGAACACCTCGTAGAGTTTGGCGGAATCGCTCTTGGAAAGGCCGACGAGGCGCTGCACGAAATTGCCGAGCAGCAGCGACTTCTCCCCGGTTTCCGGATGGACGCGCACGACCGGATGCTCGGTCTCGTAGATCGTCGATGTGAAAACTTCCTCGAAGTGCTTCTTCTCTTCGGCTGTGGCGCGCGGGCGCACGGCTGCGTAGTCGTAGGCATTGCTATGAATAGCCCACAGATTGTCCGCCAATATTTTGAGCGGCGCCGGCAGATTCTCGTACGCGGCGTGCGTGTTGGACCAGATCGTGTCGCCCCCCGCCGCCGGAATGACGACGCCACGTAGGACCGAGAATTTCGGATAGGCATCGACGAAAGTCACATCGGTATGCCACTGGTCTGCCCTGCCACCGCCACGGCCGGAATCGAGATTGAGGATTGAGGCCGTGCCGGCTGCCGGCCCCTGCGTGGGATGAGGTACAAGGTTACCCAGACGCCGCGCGAACAATTCCTGCTCCGCATCGTCGAGATGCTCCTGGCCGCGGAAGAAGATCACCTTGTGTTTTAGAAGAAGCTGGTTGATGGCTGCTATCGCTGCGTCCGAAAGGTCTCCACCAAGGCGAACTCCTCTGATTTCAGCTCCAACACGGCTGGTCAGCGGTACAACGTCGGAGTCAGGAATTCTCTTCGTCAAGCTCGAAAGCCAAAATCCCGGCGGATCGATCAAGGATCGCATTGCGTTGTCGATGATCGTTAATGCCGAACAGCGTGGCCAGCTCGCGCCGGGCGGTACAATCATCGAAGCGACCGCTGGCAACACAGGGCTCGGCCTGGCCTGGCGGCACGAAGCGCGTGATCGCGTGTCCAAAAGCTGACAGCGTCAGACAAATGTCAGGTTCATTACAACCAACATCTGGGCACTGACGAGGTTTTTCGAAGCAATGGGCGCTAACTGCGCGCTGAGCGCGTTGGCATGGCTTTTGAGACTGAGTGACTGTGACTGCACTTAATGGGGCAAGACGAGCGATGCGCTCCTCCCTGAACCCGTGTGCCGTCTCTGAGAGGAAACCAGCTCGTGCAGAAACCTTTGGAAATAGCTTTGGACCGCAACGTGGTATTGCAGATGGAGTCCCCGGCTCCTTCGATTAGAGTCGAGAACTGGCTGCATGGCGAGCCCCTCACGAGCTTTGAGCCCGGCAAGTGTACATAGTCGAATTTTGGGCAACTTGGTGCGGCCCATGTGTGGACGGGATGCCCCATCTGATCCAGCTGCAGGGCGTCGCCAGGCGCGCCATCTGGACAGCAGGAGCTGGACTATGGGCAAGGTAACAGGCTTTCTCGAAATCGACCGGCAGGTGCACAAGTACCAGCCGGCCTCCGACCGCATCCGGCATTTCCGTGAATTCACGCTGCCGATGTCGGACAAGGAGGTCGAGAAACAGGCCGCGCGCTGCATGGATTGCGGCATTCCGTTCTGCCACGGGCCAACGGGCTGTCCCATCCACAACCAGATCCCGGACTGGAACGACCTCGTCTACAATGGCGACTGGGACAATGCGATCCGCAACCTGCATTCGACCAACAATTTCCCGGAATTCACCGGCCGCATCTGCCCCGCACCTTGCGAGGAAGCCTGCACGCTGAACCTCGAGGACATTCCCGTCGCCATCAAGACGGTCGAGCAGGCGATCGCCGACAAGGCTTACGAGACCGGCCATATCAGGCCCTATCCGCCGGAGAAGAAGACCGGCAAGCGCGTCGCCGTCATCGGCTCCGGCCCGGCCGGCATGTCGGCTGCCCAGCAGCTCGGCCGCGCCGGCCACGACGTCCATGTCTATGAGCGCGAGAGCCGGCCCGGCGGGCTGATGCGTTACGGCATTCCCGACTTCAAGATCGAGAAGCACTATATCGACCGGCGCATCGAGCAGATGCAGGGCGAGGGCGTCACCTTCCATTGCGGCGTCAATGTCGGCGTCGACAAGCCGGTTGCCGAGCTGCTCGCCGAACATGACGCGGTGCTTTATTGCGGCGGTTCCGAAACGCCGCGCGCGGCCGGCATTCCCGGCGACGATCTCGGCGGCGTGCATGACGCGATGCCCTATCTGGTGCAGCAGAACAGGCGTGTCGGCGGCGAACCGATCCAGTCGGTGGCGTGGCCGTCGCATCCGATCCTCGCCGGCGGCCAGCATGTGGTCGTCGTCGGCGGCGGCGATACCGCGTCCGACTGCGTCGGCACCGCCTTCCGCCAGGGCGCGGTCCGCGTCACCCAGCTCGACATCCGTCCGCAGCCGCCGGAAAAGGAAGACAAGCTTTCGGTCTGGCCCTACTGGGCGACCAAGATGCGCACCTCGTCCTCGCAGGCCGAAGGCGCCGAGCGCGAGTTTCAGGTGGCGACGCTCGAGTTCATCGGCGAAGACGGCCAGCTGACCGGGGTCAAATGCTGCGAGGTCGACGAAAAGCGCAAGCCGATCGCCGGCAGCGAATTCGTCATTCGTGCCGATCTCGCGTTCATCGCCATCGGCTTTGCCGGGCCAGCCGCTCGCGGGCCGGTGTCGGAACTGGCCGGCCAGATGAAGATCGCCATTGACAGCCGCCGCTCGAAGAATGTCGAGGCCAATGACCGGGACTACAGGACCAGCGTCGAAAAGCTCTATGCGGCGGGCGACGTGCGGCGCGGCCAGTCGCTGGTCGTCTGGGCGATCCGCGAGGGCCGCCAGGCGGCGCGCGCCATCGATGAGGCGCTGATGGGATCGAGCGTGCTGCCGCGCTGAGTCCGTCTCGAGACCCTACTTGTGCGGCCACCTGAAGGCGCTTTCCGCCCTTCCGCTGCCCCGGGCAGCTTACGGACTGATCGCCGTGGTCGTTTCGGTTGTGGCCCCGGCCGCAGGCTGCCGCCTTGGCGGCCAAGAAAAATCGTCGGCGCGGCCGGGCGAAGCAGCGCTGGGTTTAAGTGCTTGGGGTGACACGGCGTGATCTCCGCCGTTGGCGGGAACAGGGCAGTGCAATAGTACTGCCCTGTTCCTTTTGATCAGAGGCCAGTGCGGATTTCTTCGGCAAGCGCCCTCAACGTCGTCTCGACGTCATCGCCGTTTGCCATCTTCTGCATCGCCACGGCCCATGCGTTCATGGCTTCGCCGAAGCCGACACGCGGTGTGAAAGCCAGCGCGGCTTGATCCTGTATCTTTTTGAAGCTGTCAACGAAGTTGTTGAACTCGGGCTGCGAAGCGTACTTAGTCTAGGTATCGTCCTGCCAGGTCGACGTGCGCGGCGGATTGACGAGCTGGCCAGCAAGGGCACCCTTGAGCGCCACCTGCTTGGAGGTGGCCCACGGGATGAACAGCCAGGCCGTGCCCTTCTTTTCGGAAGCCGCGTTCATGGCGAGAGCCCAGATCCAGATGTCAGAATCCAAGCTCGTGGCGCTCGGTGCGTGCAGCGGCGGAGCGAAGGCGATCTTGCCGGATGCCGGCTTCCCCGCAACATCGTTCCAGAAGCCGAACATTTTTGAGTCGATCGTCATCGCGGTGCGGCCGGACGAGATGCCGTCCACGACCTGGTTCCAGTTATCATTGGCGAAGGAAGGAGCCGCGCACTTCTTGATCATGTCCGAATGTAGTCGTATCCAGCATCGGTAAGCTTCGGATCACTCAGGTATTTGTCCAGCAGGCGCCACTCGGAGCGAGGTCCTACGCGGGCTGAATGCCAGTGCCGAACACATCCCATGCTGGCGACTTCGTCGTCAGTTGGATCGTCATCTTGTTCCAGTAAGAATCGTCTGGGTAGAGTTCCGGCGTGACCTTGATGCCGGGTCAGCTTCTCGAACTCCGGAAAGTTGCGCAGCGAGAGCATCCGCATAGGGGTGGATGTCGTAGGCCCAAGTTATGCTGGTCCCTTCGAATTGACGCCAGTTCACGGTGTCGGCAGCGGCCGAATTAGTGAGCGATGCCGAAACGGCAAGAAACGCCAAGTCAAAAGCAAGCTGTTTGCGTAGCGACGCGCACCTGTAACGAGTACGGGGAATGAGCGACCCATGTAATCCTCCCTGGGGCATTTTGCCAATTTTTGGGTCCACTCCTCCATCCCGAGTTTGCTCATAGCCACAATAAGCGGTTTCCAACGACCTCGCTCTGAATGCACCAGGCCAACTGGGTAAAAACGGGTAACCGGCACTTAAAGGCGATGTAGTATCGCCACCAGAAATACTGCTCCGTGGTGCTGGCCTTTGCCTGGGGGCGCAACACGGCAACTACCCGCTCAAAACGGTTGGTCCTCTACCTCTTATTCACCGTCGCTTTCCTCGCGGCCTAACCCGGCCGGAATATCCGTTGCCAGAAAAAGGCCTCGCGGCCGGTTCGAGGCGCATCCCTCCTCCGAAGCAGCACGCTCAAGTATCGTCACAAGCCCCGAGCGCTTCGCGTTCGGCGATGTCCAAATTCCGACAATGTTGGATACAGTCAGATCTACTGGATTGCGTTTGAATGGTTTTCTCATTTGGCACAGTACATGCGGGTCATCCGCAAAACACGTGACCGACCAACAAGAGTTCGCATGATCACCTTACCACAACATACAGCCGCCGCGGAACAATCACTTGGCCCCTGATCGCCCGCCCCGGCACCACAACCGGAGTCATCGATGTTCTGACAGGCTGCCCAAGGATACCTGCTGCAACAGGGCTTGCCCTGG
The DNA here is from genome assembly GCF_004010375.2 of Mesorhizobium sp. M2E.F.Ca.ET.209.01.1.1. Taxonomy (NCBI): domain Bacteria; kingdom Pseudomonadati; phylum Pseudomonadota; class Alphaproteobacteria; order Hyphomicrobiales; family Phyllobacteriaceae; genus Mesorhizobium; species Mesorhizobium sp. M2E.F.Ca.ET.209.01.1.1. The sequence goes on from NZ_SADP02000028.1 coordinate 44,240, forward strand.
TGACGACCACTCCGGCTCCGCCGGTTACCGACGAGGGCAAAGTGACGGATTTCCTGCTTTTCAACGGCATGGAGGTGGCTGTCATTCCCGACCACCGCGCCGCTCGTCACCGATATGGTCTGGTGCAGGATCGGCAGCGCGGATGAGCCGCCGGGGATATCTGCATGTCTTCGAGCATCTGATGCTCAAGGCGCCTCATGACGAGCACGGCTCCGTCGCCTGGAGAGATTGAACCCAAAGGGAGATTCAGATGTCTGAAGCGAATCAGGAAAAGTTGGACGCATTCTTGGGGAAAATGGTCGGCGATCTCGGTGCGATCGCAACGGGCGCGGGAGTCCTGCTGGGGGACAGACTCGGCCTGTTTAAGGCATTGCGCGAAGGCGGCAAGATGACGGCCGCCGAACTTTCGACACGCACCGGCACCCAGGAACGCCTCGTAAGGGAATGGCTTTCCGGGCAGGCGGCGGCGGGTTACGTCGACTACGATGAAGCGAGCGACAAATTCTATCTCAACGCCGAGCAAGAGCTGGTGTTCGCTGATGAAGACAGCCCGGCCTTCATGGCAGGCGCATTCGAGTTCCTGTCCGCGCTGTGGCTCGATGAAGAAAAGGTGAGGCAGGCATTCCAGTCCGGCAAGGGCGTCGGGTGGCACGATCATAGCGCGTGTCTTTTTCGCGGTACGGAACGGTTCTTCCGTCCAGGCTACAATGCCAATCTGATCGACTCCTGGCTGCCGGCCTTGGAGGGCGTCGTCGAGAAGCTCGAACGCGGCGTGGACGTCGCGGATGTTGGATGCGGTCATGGTGCATCGACCGTGCTCATGGCACAGGCCTTCCCCAATTCGCGCTTCGTCGGCTTCGACTATCATGCCCCCTCGATTGAGCGCGCCCGCAAGGCGGCCGAGGTAGCCGGCGTCGGCGTTAACACGCGGTTCGACGTGGCGGCCGCCAAGAGCTATCCCGGAACGTATGACCTCGTCACATTCTTCGATTGCCTTCACGACATGGGCGACCCGACGGGCGCCGCCACCCATGTCCACGGATCGCTCAAGCCGGACGGCACGTGGATGATCGTCGAGCCGTTCGCGCATGATCATCTGGCGGCGAACCTCAATCCCGTCGGCCGCGTTTACTATGCCGCTTCCACTTTCGTGTGCACGCCCGCATCCGTGTCGCAGGAAGTCGGGCTCGCGCTTGGAGCCCAGGCCGGTGAGGCGAGGCTGCGCAAGGTTGTGACCGGCGGCGGCTTCAAGCGATTGCGTCGCGCCGCGGAGACACCGTTCAACATGGTGCTGGAGGCCCGCCCTTAGCGTGGCCGTCGCCAGAAATTGCAGCTCATCGCATTTGATTGAAGATCACCGCCAAAAATCCGGACGCATCGGGGACATTTTCAAGGCGCCTGGGTTCACGCAGAGGTCGCTGCCGAGTTGTGTGCCAAGAGTCCCATACGTTGCGGCTCAGAAAGGACCCGACGCACGGCTACGAACATGCCCATAGTGATGGCCGCTATAATCACATATGCCCACCATGGCGCGTTCACAAAGCTGGTAAGCCACGTCGCACCGAACGCGCTTACGACAAAAACGAGAGCCTCGATAAAATGACTGAGCCTGTACACATTCAGTCGTCTCATCCTCATACCACCCATCCAAAGACTGAGCTTGTTGCGCTACTGCGACAGAGCCTAACATATTGGAGAGCGCTCACTATTTCTATGCTAAACAGTCTCGCCTGAGTATATGTTTTGAGTCGCTAATTATGGAATTCTGCCAGTCTGCATTTCCCCTGATCTGATGTAGAGCAGCTTCTAAGTGGGAATTAGTCCCCCATCGACCGGATCGGGCGACACGAACATGCGCTGAAGGCTTGGCGGAACGGCTACTGGGACCATGATGCTACTCGAATGCAAGATCGTGTCAGAACGTCCCGGGAAGGCTGCAGGCAGGGGATGTCAGGTCAATCAGCCTATAGATATGATACCGCCCATTCGCTGAGACTTCACGATGGGCATAGGAGGTGGGAATTCGTGCCTTGAGATGGACGCGGCTGTCGGAGCAGGCGAGCACGGCAGCAGCGATGGCCTGAACCTTCGGGCCGCTGACAAAAACGTTCACCACCGCACGCGAGCCGAACCCGTCGAGATACGTCTCGAAAGCATCGAGGTGGGCCATCAGCCCGAAAGCCTGGATGTCGCGAACTTCGCCATCTTCGAGCCGGTGGGTTTCACGTACCTTGGCCACCTGTTGATCGAGCAAAGCATCGATATGCGCATTCTTCTCGCTTCTTGGGACGAGGAGCGAGATCCGTTCCGGACTGACGATATCGATCAATCCGTAGAATACGTCGGCATCTCCTCCGATCCCCACGAGCAGGACTTTCTCTTCGCCCATTCCTCCGCTGCCTTGAAGATGAGGGACGGTGACGTATCGGTCCAAGCCGCTGGAAAAATCCTCTTTGCCGATCGCGTTCCCGTAGATACCTTCGGCGTACCCGAATTCGAGAGACTGAATCGACATTTTCTTGAATGCCACCGCAATCAGCCATTGGATGTAGATTCGCGGCATCGTCGAGCACTCGACGAAAACCTTCCGCAGGCTTCCTTCGTATGAGCCACATGAAGCGGCCATCTGAGTGAGCAGGTGATCGAGGAGATTGATGTTCTTCTGATACTCGATGGAAGGCTCGAGGGTGATCGCAGTCACTTCGACGCCCCATCGGGTACCCATAGCGATGAGCTTTCGCCGGTTTTCTTCGACGGCTGGGACGTTCGCTTCCTTCAGAGCAAAGTCCAGAACCACGATTTTGCCGACCTTCAGGTCAAGATGGTTTTCGAACGCGGCGAAACGCGTTTCCCATCCAAGCGCGACGATCGCGATATCTGCCTCCATCGTTTCGCAGGTACCTGCATCTCTCGCCTTCTCAGTGACGGCCAGATGGCCGAAGACTCGATACTCGACAGTTGAAGCGGTCATTCGAGATCGCTCTCGAAAAGCGAGTGCTGGAATTCGGTCTTGAGTGCGGGCCGCGCGACGAGCTCCTTAAACACCGAGTCGGCCCAGTCTTCTGGGAGCCGATGCCTGGTAAAAAGCAGGTCGACCATCTGCGCCGCAGGGATTGTGTTGATTTCGTACGGGCCGCGATAGGAGAACCCGAAGTAAGGTGCAAATCGCCGATGCAATCTGATCAGCATCTCCTTCGATGCGGGGTCGGCGCGGTCCACCTCAAAGTTGCCGGCGGCGGAGACCTCCCGGATAAACCCATCCCTTTCCGCCCGACGCAGGACCTCGTCCAGTTTTCCGCTGGGTTGCTCCAGTCGGTTCACCAGCGAGCGCATTTCCTTTAGATCAACCCTGAAAATGCCTCTCTCTGTCGTTCCTAGAGCATTTTCTTCGGCAAACTCTGTCTGGAGGCGAGCGGTCAGGTAACCCAACGCCCGCACCATGCGCACGCTCTCTTCTTCGTACGGATGTGAAAGCGCCTGAAGTCCATCAAGCTTCCGTTGAGAGGCGGCGTTCACAGCCTGTCTCTGCTGTTCGAGATGAATCTGTAAATCCGAGTTGATGAATTCCACCAGTTTTCGTGGATCACTGGAACTCGGAACACTGCGGCGGAAGATCTCTCCCATTATATCAAGGAAATCGCGTATACAGACGTCGCTCAATGATGTGATGATCTGGTGCCCTACGTACGGGTAGTCATGCAGACGCAGCATCTGGCACGCTTTCAGAAAAGCCCATCCCTGTTTCCGGGCGATCGACCTCTTCAGATTTGAAGCATCCGCCTTGCTCATGGGCCGGCGCTTGATTTCCGGGTTCATGAGCGCGAGCGCCAGCCCTTCGGCATAAGGGCGCGCTTTTCGATCAAGAAGGAATTGCTGCTGATCCGCCGTCCTCAAATTCACGGAGAGGAATTCACGTGCTGCATCAGCGAGTGCCACAAGCTCTTCTCTGCCCTCGGAATGACCCGATATGATAACCCGCTCGATGATGTCATTGACGGAAAGCCGCCCCAGCCGGTTTTTGAGCGAAAACGCGCTGAGCGCATCGTTGCGCTTGAGATCACTCCGCAGATGGTCAGGAAGCGCATAGTAGAGCCGAAGCGACGACACGTTCTCGCACAGCGTGGCGAACTCCCTCGGATCGACTGAATCAAGATTCTCGACGTCCCGGTCAGCATTCGAGAGCGACTGGCCGGGTATGATCGTCCGGATCGTGTCGTAAAGGCCGCCGATGTAGGCGAGGACCCATTTCACATTGCCGCGCGTCTTCCTCACCAAGGTGTTCAGGAACTGCTGTTGGAGCGGTGTCAGTGCCTCACAGTCGTCAATCAGGATCTTGAAGAAGGGCGCCCTGTCACCGGCGAAAGATGGGCCATTTAAAAGTGGGGTGATCGCGGTCGCGACCTTGTTAATGATCGCGCCAGGGTCTGTCGCTCTGAAGCCGGTCGCTCCCTCATCGGCGGCAAAGAAGAACGCGTTGAAGCATTCGTCGACGTACCGGGTTATCCCACCCCGCAGCTCATCTATGCTGAAGAAGTCGAGACGGGCAGGTTGGGGTATGAAGTGCAGCACTTCGCGATGCAGTGCCAAGGCGACGTCCCTATCTTCAGAGGCCCGGTATTTCAAGTGGCTGTCGCGTCTGAGCTGGCTGATGCTCTCGAGCAGGCGTTCGACTATCTTCAGCTCCAGATAGTGAGAGAAGATTACGAATTGCCGCGGGATCACGGCGGCCGTGTCGAAGCGTATCCGCTCCGGAATGAGGTTCAGAACCGCGTTGTCGATTAGGGGCGAAAATGTCTCATTGAGCTGGAAGAAGACGCCATACCAGCCGAGCTTGCCGACTTGGTCCGCGAGACTTTTGTCTTCGAGGATATGAACTGTGGAAAGCGAGCGAAGAATACTGGTCTTGCCGCTGCCTCTCGTCCCTGCGACGAAGACCGGCTTGGCGGCGGCAGAAATCAAGGCCGACTTCTGACTGAACCACAGTATCGGGCGACTTTCGTACTCGATCCTGTTGGGGCCGAACGGATTCTCCATCTCTATTCGTCCCTTACCTTAATGCGCCAAGCCGAGTTTGCCTTCGTGAGGCCGTCTATCTCGACGAAGCGCGCCGCTTGGAGCATCAGAAGAGAGTCTTCCAAATCTAGCCCGAGCTCGGCGGAGGCGGCAATCTCAGTGATCTCGTCCCAGAAGAGTAACCCATTCCCGCGCCTGGTGGCATGGTCGCGCAGTCGGCGCATCAGGTCAAACGTGTCGTTGTTCAGAAAGGCCTTGCCGTTGGACATAGTCGAGATGAAGCAATGTTCGCCTTCCATGACCGTCCCGTCGGCGACATTGGTGCGGTAGGGTATAAGTCGGATGCCGACGAGCTCTCCCTGATCGGTCGTGAAGAAGACGAGCTCATTGAAACCTGACTGTATCTCTGGTGCTGAGATGCAGATCAATTTGCCGTCCGGAAACCTTGGATCGTTGACGATCTCGACCGGATCGGCATGTATGTGTCCATGCAGGTAGACGATAGGCTTGTTGCCCTGCAGCAGCTGAGTTCTGACAAATCCGCTGTTGAGCATCTCCGCGTATGGCGTAATGCGCGGAGTCTTTTGTGGCAGCAGATTGTGATGGCCGATCATGATGCCGTAACGCATGTCGGGCTGCTGGAGCAATTCCTGTAGGCCTGCAAGCATCTCACGCGAGATGTATGGCGTGTCCATCTGACCGTAATACTCGTCGTCGGACGCCTCCTTGTCTGGATCGCTGGGAGGTGTCGCGGGCGAATGTCCCGAGGTGTCCGGCGAGCCGAGATCTACAGGTTCTGTAGAAGGACCGAGTGCCTCGAGACGATCACGAAGGAACGCGGGAAGGTTCTGAAGCTCCCAACTGCCTATCGCTGTGTTGACGAGGATGAAGTTTGCGCCTGCGGATCCTGTCGGAAGTCTGAAGTGCACGGGTTGGTCCACGGGAACGGTCTGCCAACCCAAGCGGGCGGCTAAACTCGCCATTTCGCTGAATTTCTCAGTCGGTCCAAGTTCGCGCGCGTCATCACGGTTCACATCGTGATTTCCCGGTACGAATATCAACGGAAGCGCCTTTGAACTGCGCCCCTGTGCGCGGCAGAGCAACGTGAAATGCTGGAATGCCGAAGCAATGAAAGTCTTGTCGCCACGGCTCGTGAAATCCCCCATGAAGGCGATCGAATCCAAGGGCTTCGAAGTCGTCAGCCGCCGAAGCTTCGTCAAGACGGCACGCAGCGAAGACGCGCGTAGCTTCTGCGTTATTTTCGGAGCGAACTTGCTATCCTTGGCATCGATGTTGCTAGAGGAAGGATGCCAATCCGGATAGTGAATATCGCCTACTTGAAGGATTCGCACCCGTCGCATAACTCGCCCCCCCGCCGAGAGCCATAGACTAATCCGTTCGCTTTTGCCAAGCGCGAAACGATCATCCGACCGCATCGCCTGGAAAGCGCGTTTATCTTTTTGTTGGTAATGGAGAGGCACGACGCAATTGTGCCCCCGGTTGCTTGTCTGCCCACCAAATGGGCACTCAATCTGGGCGCATGGCTTATGATTTCTCGAGTTTGTCCCATAACGAGTTTGAGGATTTGGCCCGCGACCTCGTAGGTCGCGAGATCGACAAGCGTTTCGAGGCCTTTCCCGAGGGACCGGACGACGCGATGGATGGTCGACATGCCCTTGCCGGCGGCGACATTGTGCAGGCGAAGCACTACCAGCGGTCAGGCTTCTCGGCGCTGAAATCCAAGATGAAGAGCGAGCGCACAGCCATTGATGGCTTGGCGCCCTCGCGATACTTCCTCGTCACGTCGGCTTCGCCCGCGGCAGGCGGACACCGGCATGCGCAGCAGGATGAAGCCAGTGAGGGCCAGTAATACACGACAATAGTCATTAGGCTAGAGTACAGTCGCCTTGGGAGGCTGTTCGAATTCAATCCGGCGCTTTTCGGCATCCTTTTTTCGTTTGGTGGTGTCGATACGATATTGGTCAATTCCATCAAGATCGCTCTTCATATCGTTTGGTGTTGGAACTGGAATGGCCTTGGCGGACGCCATGTCATGTCCAGAACGCTCCGAAACTCGCTTCATGGCCCAATAGATTCGCTTGTGGTCTTCGTCCTCGACCACCACACCCTTCAGGCTCTGTGTCTTGACATCGCTGTTAAATCGCTCGACGACTTTACCGAGCAGGATTTCTTCAACGAGCCTCTCCCAGGTTTCCCGAAGATCGCTGTAGAAATCCTTCGCTGACCTTCGCCAAGCATCGGTGGTGAAATCAGTGGCGCCGTCGAAGCTCTTCAGGCGCGTCTTGAGAGTCTCGATGCGCTTCGTGACAGACTGTGCGATCCACGGCTCGTCAGTTTCGCTAATCAAGCCAAAACCGGCAGATTCGGACTTGTTGATGTAGTTTCGAACAAGGGGAATCGGCGGATTGGCCTGCGCAGCTGCGTCAACCACCTCGTTGAAGAACAGAAGATTATGGGTGAAAATAATAATCTGACGTCCTGTGGCCGCTTCTTTTACGAGCCTTGCCGCGACCCGCCTGATCCGAACATGGTCGAGAGATGACACGGGGTCGTCGATGATCATGCCTTGACGCGATGTGTCTCCTCCGACCTCGGCTAAGAAACAGGCCAGGGCAAGCGCGCGCTGCTCTCCTTCGCTTAAGACCTTGCTGTTTGAGATCGCTTTTGCCGCGTTGAGCCCGACCTCGAAATAGCTCTGCCCATCTTGACTACGATCATTAACTGCGAACGGGATGTGCGTTAACGCCAGAGTCTCAATCTCGGCGACGACGCGCTTTTCGAGATCCTGCATGACGAGGCTTCGTCGAAGCGACGTCATCTGCCGTGACACCGAGCCTGTTTCGACAGCATCGCAGCATGAGAGAAGCTTGCGCCGCTCTTCGAGATTCGCCAAGCGCGCGAGAACGATGGTGAGATCGTCGCCCAGTTTTTTCCGATCCTTGAGTGTATCGCGACGAGCTCGATCGGTAGCGCGGTTCCCGTCGTCGGCCGCTGCCTTGTCGTCCGTCAGCGCTTCGGCCTCTAGCGCCTCCGCCTCCGTTCGGAGTTTCGATGCAACTGGCGCCGCAAGTTGCGGGAACGCAGCGTACTCGGACAGCGCAGCCGCAACGACAATTGCATCACGCCTTTTACCTGCCTCGACATAATATGCCGAGATCAGGGCCACCATCGCCTTGCGTGCGGCGGACAGATCGCCAAACTCTCCGAGAGCCGCCTCAACCGCCTCCCCGGTCGCAATGGTGAGTCCTTTGATTTGGCGCAGGGCCTCTTCATGGGCAATAGATGCGACTTGCGCCGCCTTATTTGCGGCGCCCGTTACGAAGTCATTGAAGGATTGGATCCGCCCCGCGGCGTCCGCCGTCATCGGCTCCTGGCAGAGCATGCAACGATCGCCTTCCTGATCTGGCAAGTGCTGATGATCGATGCCAGTGACGCTCGCTAAATAGGCTCGTGCATGGTCGAACATATACCGCCAGGGAGAAAGCCCAACGCCGCTCAACGGCATAGTCGCGAACGCTCCTGAGGCGGCAAGTTGTGCAGCCTGCGCTGTAGAATCGGCTGTTGCATATAGATTGCGATAAATCTCGAGGGCCGCCGCTGAGAGAGCCGCGTCGATCTGTTCAGATGCAGTCAGCAGTTTTTCCAAGGCCGCCTTGGCACGCCGACGCTTTGTCGCCATCGTTGAAGGGTCGCTTGCCAGAGCCTGTTCGAGGCCAGCGAGATCAGCCATGTCCTGCTCTGAGAGGGCAGCGAGGTTTTTGATTTCGGCTGCGGAAGGCATCACGTCCTTTGACTTGATTTCGAGACGAGCCAGCAGCTTTACGACCGCGCCGGCAGCTGTGTACCCACTCGGCAATGGTGTCTTTAGGTTCTTTTCGATCGCTTTGATTTCTTCCCGGAAGTCGGCTTCGAGCTCGGTGCGGTGACGTCCATGGCTTTCGAGAAGCGCGATGGCTGCGGGCAGAAAACCGATACGGTTTTGCTTATCGACGTAGAGGCGAGCGTTCGCGGAGTCGAAAACGGAGATCCGTGCAATTGACGCGGGGGGCAGCGTTCCGTCCTTCCAGGTTATGGGGGTCGGTTCCGTAGCACCCTCTTCGAGAAACCGGACAAGCACTTCGGCTGGCGGTTTGGTGCCGATCTCGAACACGTTGCCAAGAAGATCATCCGCCGTCAGACTACGGCAAAGCTTCTTCGCGATCCGGCAATAGCCGCTCTTTCCGCTTCCATTGTCGCCGTAGATAATGGTGATGCCATCGGTGGCGAAACGCAGTTGCTGCTCTTCGGCGAGGCGGTTCAAATGCTTGACGGGGCCGAGTGAGCAAAGCACCGCGCGCGGCTCGTTCGAACTGTTGGCCCTCAAATGCTCCGCCGAGAGCGGAGAGCATTCGGGCAGATCAGCGGTAAATCCACCGACGTGGCGGACCCGAGCTGTTACACCGGCCTTATCCTCCTGCTCGAGGTTGAAGCCCGGCCGCGCGGCGTGTCTTCTTAAGGCATCCCTAATCCAGTCGGGCTGCTTATCCGCCCATTCCAAAAGTCCAACCTCGGCCATTCCTGCCCCCCGAATCTTACCATCATTATACTTATTGATTAGTCCAGATTCGATGAATTCGCTTGTCTGGACAAATTTTCCTCGCGATCGCACATAGAGTGCTGGAGATGTACCCAATAAATGACCTCCCCCCGCGCCGCTAGGTCAGCAAACAAATGCTTCAGCGATCAAACGTCTCCACAACGACATCAGCAATCAAAGGCATTGGACCGCGCGCACGAATTTAGGTAGCCGGCAACGCGTACGAGGAGATAGAGCTGGAAGTGCGTGCCTTTCGATAGTCTATGGGCGGAATTCGACCGCCTCACCGATAGGCCGATCGAGGTTCGCCGTCACTGTCGGGCTGGGTCCGAGTCCGCGATAGGCGCCACGACAGCGCTCGCGATAGGCGCGCAACGCTTGGTCCATGGCGCCCGGACCGCCACACATTTGCGGATGACGTCCTGCCCGTCTTGGGTTTCAGCAGCGTGCGCCGGCGCTCCGATTTCCGCGACTTTTGGATCCCCTCCAATCGTGACGACCGATTATCGCCTGTCTCCATTTCGACCGTTATCTGGGCGGTAACACTTTTAGAAATCTATGCTGCTGGACATAAGCGGCGACCATACCGAGAATTTACTTTCAAATTCTGGCGGCAAAGTTCTATCGTAAATGAAAATAGGGGATGGGGTATGGAAACGAGTTCGGAGACTGGCGATGCTGCCGGTATATCAGCCGCGCCCGTAATAGAAGTCGTGGCGGACATCGCCGCCAGCTTTACATATGCGTCCTTCCAAAATGCTATTCCGGTGATCCGGTCTATCGCGCTCAACAACCCGACCCAGCAGGGTTTCGAAAAATGCACTCTCGAGCTGACATCGAACCCCCCTTTTTTGCGCGCCAAAAGCTGGACAATTGATCGGATCGTTGCTGGCGACCGGCTTCCCTTAAGCGATCGAAAAATCGATCTCGACGCCGGCTATCTGGCCGGTCTCAACGAGGCTGAGCGCGGGGAGATAACGTTGCGCCTAACCTCAGGAGGCGCAGTGCTGGCCGAGCAGCGCGTTGCGGTGCGCCTGCTTGCCCGCGACGAATGGGGTGGCGTCGTCGATATGGCGCAATTGCTCGCCGCATTCGTCATGCCGAACGACCCGGCGATCGCAGGACTGCTGCGTTCCGCAGCGGAGCTGCTCGCAGCGCATGGTCATCCTTCCAGCCTCGATGGCTATCAAAGCGGCAATCCGCAACGCGCATTCATGCTGGCGGCCGCAATTTATTCGGCCATTGCTGGCCTATCGCTGCATTATGCAGAGCCACCTGCGAGCTTCGAAAGCCGCGGCCAAAAAATTCGACGTCCCTCAATTATTACGGCAGAAAAGCTGGCAACCTGTCTCGATACCAGTCTGTTATTCGCGTCCGCCCTGGAGGCGACGGGCTTGCATCCCGTCGTTTTGATGTTTCAGGGACACGCGGCCGTCGGCGTCTGGATGACACAAAGGACGCTCGCCAACGCCATTGAACCCGATGCCATGGAGGTCCGCAAGGCGCTGGCATCGCGCGAACTCATCGTGTTTGAGACGACAGGCGTGACGCATCGGCCGGCGATGACGTTGGAGGCTGCCCAACACGCAATCGAACAGCGGCTCGACGAAACGCAGGTAGCCACCTTTGTCGCAGCCATCGATATACGCCGCTCGCGCAGCGGCGGCATCACACCGCTTGCTTCGCACGAACCGACGCGCCGCAGCGTGGATGCAGAGGCGGCAACCGAAATCGCGTTGCCGTTGCCAGCCGCACCGGCCGTGGTAGCCCTGCCGGTCGAGATCGTCGAGGTAAAGCCGACGACAGCGGCCGGACGGATCGACCGCTGGCAGAAAAAGCTCCTCGATTTGACACTGCGGAACCGCCTGCTCAATTTTCCGGACTCCAAGAAGACAATTCCGTTTCTTTGTACTGACGTCGGCTACCTCGAGGACCGTCTGATGGCAGGCGCTTCGATCCGGCTGATTTCGCTCCCCGAACAGAATCCACTGGGCGAGCGGGATGCTGTCCTCTATCGCGAGGTGCACGGACGTGACCTCCAGCGTGGCTTTGCCGCGGAAGCGCTTCTGCGCGACGAGCTCCCGTCGACGCTCGATGGGCGTCAATTGGAATCCCGGCTGATCGATCTTTACCGGCAAGTGCGCAACGATTTTGCCGAGGGCGGCGCGAATACGCTCTTCCTGGCGGTCGGCTTCCTGCGCTGGAAGAAGAAGGCCGAGGACGAGCGCAGCTATCGCGCGCCATTGCTGCTCGTACCGGTCAAAATCGAGCGCCGCAGCGCAACATCGCATTTTACCTTGCGCTTCCATGAAGATGAACCGCGATTCAACGCAACCTTGTTGCAGTTTCTCGAACGCGACTTCGAGCTCAAACTGCCACAGTTTTCCGGTGAGCTGCCCGAGGACGAAAGCGGCGTTGATGTGCCGAGGCTGCTCGGTCTTATGCGCCAGGCAGTGCGCGACGTCCCCGGCATGGAGGTGGTGGACGAGACGGCGCTGTCGACCTTTTCCTTCGCCAAGTTTCTCATGTGGAAGGATCTGGTCGAGCGTACCGATGCGCTGCGCGAAAACCGTGTCGTGCGCCATCTGATCGACACGCCGGAGATAGCTTTCGAGGGCAATGGCGCATCATTCCGCGACGAGCGCGAACTCGACCGGCACTATGCCCCGTCCGACATGGTTTTGCTGCTGCCGGCCGACTCCTCACAGACCGCCGCAAGTCTTGCCGCCGCTGAGGGTCGCGATTTTGTCATCATCGGTCCTCCCGGCACTGGCAAGAGCCAGACCATTGCCAACATGATTGCCAACTGTCTTTCAGTTGGCAAAACCGTGCTGTTTGTGGCCGAGAAGACGGCGGCGCTCGATGTGGTGTATCGCCGCCTGCGCGAACATGGCCTGGGCGCGCATTGTCTCGAACTCCATTCCAGCAAGGCGGACCGACGCAACTTTCTCACCCAGCTCAGGATCAGCTGGGAAAGCGGCGTGCGCGTGGACGCAGCGGAGTGGATTGCGATCAACGAGCGGCTTCGCGTCCGTCGCGACGAACTGAATGCCTATGTCGAAGCGCTGCATCGGCACCATGTCAATGGTCTGACGCCTTATCTGGCGCTCGGCATCGCTCTCAAGAACAAGCGGCAGCACGCTCCGAGATTGTCCTGGCCATCGCGCGATTCCCATGACGAGGCAAACCGGCTGGCGCTGGAGCATATTGCCGCCGAAACAGGTCTCGCATTTCAGTCGGTGGAGATGCGGTCGGTCTTGCGTCTTATAGATGTCACCGAGTGGACGTCAGGCTGGCAGGACAATTTGCTCGAAGGGGCAAAGACCCTCAAGAATGCGTCCGAGGTTCTAGCGACCGCACTCGACGCCTTCCTGGTGAGCATCGGCCTGCGCGCCAAAGGCGACGCGTCAAAAGCGGAGCTCGAAGCGCTGCGAAAACTAGCAGCGGCACTCCAGGACAGTGCCGGCTATGACGTCAGCATTGTCTTTGATCGAGATTTCGCCCAGTTGCGGGGAGCCCTCGCCACTCTCAATGAGGCAATCGGAGACTATCGCAAGTCTCGCAAGGACCTGTCGGCCCGCTATGACGAGGCTGCCTTTGCGCGCATACGGGTGGAGGACATAGAGCAGCAATGGCAGCAGGCCGCTTCTGCATTCTGGCCAAACAGTCAGTTGGGCAAACGCAAAGTCCAGAAGCTGCTTCAAGGCTATGTCACAGAGGGGGTAGCCGATCCTCAGCACGACTTGCTGCTGTTGCGCCTGATGCAGGACCGCCGGGCCACTGTCGAAGCCAACATCCTATCTGGGAAGCCGATCGGATTTGCCGCACTTGATACCGACACCCACCGTATCGATCAGATACTCTCGATGGCCGAAAGGCTTCGACAGACGCTACGCCTGCCCGGCCTCGGCACGGAGGATTTCAAAGCGCTCCTGCAAGCAACCGCCCCGAGCCTGCGAAGCGGTGCAGCAGATAGCACGATGCGCTATGGGGCAGCCCGCTTCCTTGCGGCTTCTGCAGCATTCGAGGCTGCCAAGACCCAATTTGCGATCCCTGCTGGAAAGACGCCTTCTTGGGCAGAACATGATAACCCGCTGACCGAATTGACGACTGCGATGGGAGACTTGCTCGACGCCCGTCATCTTCTCCGGGACTGGACTTCGTGGTGCGGCATTCGTCGCAGGGCTGTCAGTCACAATCTGGGAGCGTTGGTCGACGATATCGAGGCGGGTCTAGTGCGACCAGCTGAAGCTCAATCCGCGTTCCGCCTGGCCTATGTACGCTGGTGGCTGCCGGCCACGCTGGATGCCGATCCGGTGCTGCGGAATTTCCGTCGCTTCCAGCACGAGCACGCCATCGAAGATTTCCGGGAAATCGACGATCTTGTCCGCGCTCAAGCAAGCCTTCGCGTCATCAGTGCCATCGCTCATGGTTTGCCGGCTGTGCAAGGCGTCCCGCGCAATTCCGAGTTGGGCCTGTTGCGCCATCAGATGGAATTGCAGCGGCCCAGCCGGTCAATCCGCGAGATGATTGGCGCGATGCCGACGAGCTTTGCCAAGCTCGCGCCGTGCATGCTGATGTCCCCTCTTTCAATCGCTCAATATCTACCGCCCGACCAAGCCCTGTTCGACGTGGTGATTTTCGACGAAGCATCGCAGATCACCACCTGGGACGCCGTCGGTGCCATCGCGCGAGCCCATCAAACCATAATCGTAGGCGATCCCAAGCAGTTGCCGCCCACCAATTTCTTTGGCCGCAACGAGGAGGACGAGGAAGTCGTCGAACACGAAAAGGATCTTGAGAGCATTCTCGACGAAGCCAAAGCGGCCGGCATCCCGGTACGTGACCTGCGCTGGCATTATCGTAGCCGCAATGAGTCGCTGATCGCCTTTTCCAACCATCACTACTATCAGAACCGGCTCATCACATTCCCTTCGCCAACGGTGGAAGATCGGGCAGTTCAGCTGCGAAAAATCACGACCGGCATCTATGACCGTGGCAAAAGCCGCACCAATCGAATCGAAGCCCAAGCGGTAACCGACGAGGCGGTCAGCAGGATGCGGCGTTGGCTGGCCCTACCGGAAAAGGACCGACCCACGCTCGGAGTCATCACTTTCAACGCGCAACAGCAGTCGCTCATCCTCGACCTTTTCGACAAGGCACGCCAGACAGAGCCGGAGCTTGAATGGTTCTTTGCCGACGAGCGTATTGAGCCCGCCATCGTCAAGAATCTGGAAAATGTCCAAGGGGACGAGCGTGACATAATCCTGTTTTCGATCACCTTTTCGCAAGATAATGCCGGCAAGCGCAGCATGGATTTCGGCGCGCTGAATCGGGACGGCGGCGAACGCCGGCTGAATGTCGCGGTGACGCGTGCGCGGCAGGAACTGATCGTATTTTCAGGTTTTGCCGCCGACCAGATCGACCCCAACCGAACCAAAGCGATCGGCGTACAGCATCTCAAAGCCTTTCTCGATTTTGCCGAACGCGGCGCTGTGGCATTGCCAGCGCAGGAACGCGGATCGGTCGGAGCCCTGGAATCCCCTTTCGAGGAGGCCGTCGCTGCCGAGCTTGAGAAGCGCGGATGGACCATCGTTCCTCAAGTCGGCATTTCGGGCTTTCGAGTGGATATAGGGATCCGGCATCCCGATCTCGCCGGCGCCTATCTGGCTGGGGTCGAATGCGACGGCGCGACCTATCACAGTTCTGCCACGGCGCGAGATCGAGACAAGGTCCGCGAGCAGGTCCTGCGCGGCCTCGGGTGGAACATTGTCCGGGTATGGTCAACCGATTGGTGGTTTGATCTCGAAGGTTGCACCGAGAGGCTTCATGCCAGCCTGGCCGCGCTGCTCGAGGAAAGCCGTCGCAAACAGGCTGAACAACAGGAAAGTGAAGCCGCGATCCATTGGGACATGGGACATAAGGTCGACCCCATGGACCCATTGCCAGCCGAAGACCTAGCATCGGCCGGCGAACCGGAACATCCGTCGATAAAATCAGAGCCAGAACTTGTCGCCGCTCCCCTCGCGACGGGAGAGCGCCCATCGGCATCTGCAGGAATTTTGCCTGCGGCCGCGCATTCGACGCATGATACCGTACCGACGGGCGGCCGTTATCGCCTGACTGATCTAACCGGATTTTCCACCAGCCCGGATCAGTTTTATGACTTCGTCTACCGAGGCACGCTGCGGTCCATGGTCGACGCGGTGATCGAGCAGGAAGGACCTCTGCGAGATGACGTCCTTGCGCAGCGCATCGCACGGGCGCATGGCTGGCTCAGAACGGGCAACAAGATTCGGGAGCGGATCGACCTGCATCTGCGCGAGTTCGATAGAACTGAAGAATCCAGCGGCAGCTTCCTATGGAAGAGAGGGACGGTGGTCGACCTGCTTGATTATCGCATGCCGTTCGATGCCGATGCCCGCCGGTCCATTGCCGACATTCCAATCGCCGAGCTGGCCGCTGTCGTCGTTGCGAACGAGGACATTCTGGAACAGTCCGACCCCGCTCTCGACCTTGCACGTCTGCTCGGTGTCGAGCGACTTGCGGCGATTTCACGCTCCCGGCTGGATGAAGCCATCGATCGCGCCCAGCGCAACCTGGCATCGACATAGTCTCGGAGACTCCATGTTTCGATTCATCCACAGCTCCGATCTTCATATCGGCAAGCGGTTCGGCAACATGCCAGAGGATCTGCGCGGGCGGCTCCGTGAAGCGCGCCATGGCGCGATCAGCCGGCTGGCAGAGCAGGCACGCGTCCATGGTGCATCCACCATACTTCTGGCCGGCGATACGTTCGATACCGAAACGCCCACTCCAGCGATGTTGCGGCAGGCCATGGCCGAGATGAGCCAGAGCGCGCCTCTGCGCTGGATATTGCTGCCTGGCAACCATGATTCCCTGTTGGCTGATCAATTGTGGAGTGCAGCGGACAGCGTTGTGCCGGACAATGTCCTGCTGGCGACGCGGCCCGAAACCCTGACCATTGGCGCGGACGTGGCGCTGCTGCCTGCACCTTGCACCACCCGCAGACCCGGTCGCGACCTTACCGAGTGGATGAACAGCGCCGCGACGCCGCAAGGCGCCATCCGGCTCGGCCTTGCTCATGGCGCTATTCAGAACTTTTCCGAAGATTCAGCAGCGTCCGATGTCATTGCACCAGATCGCGCGACTAAGGCCGGCCTCGATTATCTGGCACTTGGCGACTGGCACGGACCCGTCACCATCAATGAGCGCAGCCGTTATAGCGGTGCGCCCGAACCTGACCGTTTCAAGCATGATACACCCGGTCAGGCCCTTGTCGTTTCCATTGCCGGGCCTGGCGCCGTGCCCGAGATCGTGGCCGTTGAAACAGCTAGCTTTTCCTGGAAAACCGCTCCCCTGCATCTGCTGTCTGGCGACGACAGCGCCGCGGCATTTGAAGCGTTGCTTCCACCGGCTCATCTGCGGCGTCAGACTTTGCTGCGAATTGCCGCGTCTGGCCGGGTGCGGTTAAGTGGGCGAACGATCCTTCAAGCGGCGATCGCGGTAGCCGCGCCCGACTTCGCCTATCTGGAACTGGACGGGGACGGGCTCGCGACCGACTGCGAAAGTGGCGATTTGGATCGGATCGACCGCTCTGGTGCCCTTCGCGAGGCAGCGCAGGCACTGTTGGATGAAAGCAGCGACGAAACCCGGTCGGCTGTCGAACGCGACATATCGCGAGAAGCACTGGTTCGGTTGTTCAGCTATTGCGAGGCGATGGGATCATGAAACTTACGGCCCTTCGGCTCCACAACGTCAAACGGTTCGCCGGGCAAGGCGTCGCCATCGAAAACATCGGCGACGGCGTCAACGTGCTTTGCGCGGTCAATGAGTTCGGCAAATCAACCTTCTTCGAAGCGCTGCACGCACTCTTTTTCCAGCCTCACACGGGCACACCCGAAGGCGTGCGACTGTTGCGGCCTTACAGTGGGGGCAATCCGGTGGTGGAGGCCGACATCACCACTTCAGAAGGACGCTATCGACTTGCCAAGCAGTTTTATGGCGGCAGGCTGGCCAGCGTTATTGACCTCGACGGCGGGCGACTGTTGGCTCAAGCCGATGAGGCCGAAGCCTTTATCGGCAAACTAATCCATGGCGGAAGCGCAGGACCGGCAGGATTGCTCTGGGTTCGCCAAGGGGTCACCGGCATCGAAAGGCGCAGCAAAAGCGAGGAGGACGGCGAAAAACGCGTGCGCGAAAGCCTACTGTCCTCGGTTCAGGGGGAAGTTGAAGCCCTGACCGGCGGGCGACGCATGGCCGAAATCGCCGCGGCATGTGAAGAAGAACTCTATAGCCTGGTTACGTCAACGCTGCGTCCCAAGAGCGGCGGTCTCTATGCGGCAGCGCTCGACGAGCGTGACAAGCTGGTGAAAGACGAGCAGCGTCTCAGCGCCGAAGTCACCGGTCTGCGCGATTCGCTCGACAAGCGGCGCATGGCGTTGGCGCGTCTGTCTGAGCTTGAAAACCCCGAAGAAGGCGCCACTCGGCGGGAAGCCATCTCGGCCGCGGAAGCCGCAGTCGAGGCCGCCAAATCGCACAGCGAAGCCTTGAAAGCCGCCGAGGCGGAAGCTGCCCTTGCCGCAATTCACCACGACGCGGCGCAGCAGGCCCTCGATAGTTTTCGGACCGCGCTCAAACGAGCCACGGATTTGCGCCAGCAGTCGACGATTGCGCAGCTTCGCCGCAGTGAGGTTCTCGATCGGCGCGCTTCTGCCATTGCCGAAAACGAACAAGCGATGGGCGAAGTTCAAGCAGCCGAACTGGAAGAGCGCGAAGCACGCGAATTGCTCGCGCGGCTGGATGCGACTCTTTTGGCGCGTGACGCTGCCGAACAACTGGCCGGCTCGGACAACCGGTTGAAACAAGCCGAAGTCGCCAGAACCCAGATCGAAGATGGAGAGGCAGCACTGGCGATGCTGGCGGTGCCGGAACAAGCTGTCGAGCAACTCCAGGCGCTCGAAATCGAGATCGCCAGCCTTCGTGCAGCTCACCTGGCAACCCTGCCGACGCTATGCATGGAATACCGGGACGGCGCCGCCGATTTGGTGACCATCGATGCCAAGCCCTTGCCCCATGCAGAAGACCAAAGCTTTGCTGGCACCGTACGCCTGGATATTGCCGGCATCGGAGCCTTGACCCTGCGATCGAATCGGCCGCAGCAGGCCGACCGGACCATCGAAGACGCCGAAGCGAAGCACCGCAGCCTGCTTGCGTCCCTCGGTGTCGATAGCCTCAGGACGGCACGCCAGCGCCTAGTGGAAGCGCGCGACAAAGCTACCGAACTGGGCTTGGCGCGTCAGCGACTTGCCGATCTCGCGCCCAAGGGGATACAGCAATTACACGAGGAGCTTGCTCGTCTGAGTGCCCTCGGGGCCGGGGACCTCGAACTCAAAGTCGATCCAGAACAGATCCGGCAACATCATGCCGCAGCCGAGCAGCGTGTGGCGACAACACGCAACAGCGTGCGCGAGGCCTTGCCTTTGCGCAGCCATGCCGACGAGGCTGTCATGGCTGCGGAGACGGCTTATGTCACCATCCAGGCGGAACTGACCAGCCTCGAGGTCATATTGGGACCCGATGCAGCGCGCGAGGAAAAGGGGCGCTTGCTGCTCACCGAGGCCACCGCACGACAAAAGCTGCGCGAAGCGGCCGAAATGCGCGCTGCTCCCCTGCGCGACGGCGCTCGCGATCTCACCAGCGCTGAAGCCGTTCTGCGCCGCGCCCGTTCGGTTCAGGATGCCGCCACACAGGAAGCAAGTCAGTTGCGTGTAACCCTGGCCGATCTCAATGGCCATATTCGCACTCGGTCCGACGACGCGGTGGAAGAAGCTTTGCGCGAGGCCACAGAAAAATTGGAAATCGCTGGAGAGCGAGCGAGACGCTTCGAATTCGAAAAAGCCGTCCTCGACCGGCTGCGCACGACGCTGGTCGCTGCGCGCTCGACGGCACGCGATCTTTATCTGAAGCCGGTCATGTCCGAGCTGCGACCGCTGCTTGGATTGCTATTCGATGACATCTCCATAGTGTTCGACGAGAACACACTGTTGCCACAGACCGTTCGCCGCAATGGTCAGGATGAGGATGTCGATAGGTTGAGTGGCGGCATGCGAGAACAGCTTTCGGTTCTGACACGTCTGGCCTTCGCCCGTTTGCTTGCCCGCGACGGCCGACCCACACCGGTTATCCTGGATGACGCTTTGGTTTATTCCGATGACGACCGCATCGAGCGCATGTTCGACGCTTTGCATCGTCAATCACACGATCAGCAGATTCTCGTTTTCTCCTGCCGCCAACGCGCGTTTGCAAAACTCGGCGGTAACATTTTGCAGATGAGCGACTGGCAACCGGGTCGGTCATAAGCGGAGATCGCGCAGCCTCAGCTAGGGCGACGGCAGATCGTATCGTGTTACGATTGCAATGCCGTTTTCGATCTCGATTTCGATAACTTCATTAATCAGGAATTCCTCTGGGCCAAGATCCTCGAGGAGAGCATCGAAGAGCTCTCTCTGTTTTTCAGGCCCGACCTGAGGGACGACGATAATCAGGCCGGCGTGAACCGGTTCTTTGGCATAGAGCTTCCTGAAGTCCTTAGCATTGTTGGTGACGAAGGTGAAATCCTCATCGATAATGAGCGGCATGAGGTCCCAGTCGGTTTCGCCGCTTAGCCCAAGCCAGTTGACGTGGTTTGCTTCATGTCCGCGTTCTTGGGCTACCGCAACCAGAGACGTGTGCAGGCACTCATCGATCAGAAACCTCACGAGGTCACACGCGTCTCGACCTGGCCGACGGACCTGGGTCGCCCTTCAAAACCACGCGCTTCGACGACTTTATTTTCACGCCCTGCTCGACCAGCTTCTTAGGCCGCCCACGAACCGGGTGCGCGGCGACCCACATTCTGGCGAGCTCAATCACGCGCGGCGTTAGCTTCGGATATCCCTCCAGAACCTCCGCTTCATCTGCGCCCTGCGCTAGCATCGTCGTGATCATACGAACAGGGATGCGGGTTCCTTTGAAGACAGGCTCTCCGCCCATCACCCCTTTAACGCGGCCGATGGCGGCCTCCGCTTCATCAAGATCCACGATGCGCGCTTTGAGCTGTTTACGTGCCTCGGCGACGTCGACGATCAGCAGGTCGTCGGCCCTTACGGTCTTGGCCCTTGGGGCAGCTTTGATTTCCTCGAACAGGCGGTAGCGACGATCAGCGGGCAATGTCGCACCCACGCCATACCAAAGCTTGAGCCGCAGCAAATCCTCGCCGGTCAATGCCCGTCGGACGACCCCACCGATGCGCCGAGCAGTGCTTGGCACAGTATCGACAATGCGTTTGTCGATCGCATTGTGCACGGCCTTGATTCCTATCCCGCTGACGGCGGCTGCCTCTGCGGGGGTGTAGATGCGAGCAAGTGTGCCCATTATTCTTCTCCTTATAAAGAATAATATAGGCCGTTTGACCCCCTCCGTAAAGGCACGCGTCTTTGGAATCACGGCGGTTAGCAAAGGCGGTGGTGAGCCGAGAGGCCTCACAAACCCTTGGGGCTCGAGATGGCAGACTCGGCGCAGTATAATTGCGCTAACTATCGAATTTGCAGTTGGCGACAAACGACACACGAGTTCGTCGCGGACTTTTAACTCTGCGAAGGCGCGTCTTCGAGCGCTTTGAAACCCTACACCCATCTGCAGGCCATCTGTATCAAGCTTTGGACCAAAACCGTTTCCATCGCTCACGAGCGTTCTCTCTGGGGGTCTCAAGTGGGGCTTGCCCATGGCCACGAATTTTTGGGCGACAGCGGTGCAGAGGCCGCATACCGCTGCCTGCTTGACGTCGCTGACCGTGTCCATGTCCGAAATTTGCCTACAAATTTCGGACGCCCTTGGGCGCGCTAGATTCGCTATGGAAAGCTGGAAGCACTCGCAAGCCCGGTGGCCACAGCGTCTGCAGCGCCAAGCTATTCCTCCGTATCCAAACCCGCATCCTCATGGCCACTAGCCAACTCTGGCATAATTTCACCAGCAAGCAGCTCATCTCTGCTCAGCAGCCCGGCATCCTCGAGCGCCTCGCAGTCCGGGAGATCGCGAAGCGTGTCGAGGCCGAACTCGAGCAGGACGCTTTTGTCGTCACATAGGTGTAGGGAGCGCCGGGCGTCGGACTGCGCGGGTTCGACGCGATCAGGCCGGTGCCGCAGATGGCCGATCAGGTCGCGACTGATTACTTCCCGAAAACCGACGACAATTCGGCGCGGGTAATCGGCTGGAAGTGCCGATGCACATCAGCATCAGCACGTCCGACCACGTCAGGTCCACGGCACGCCCGCTGCTTCCGCAGGCGCGGATGGCATCGGCATAGGCCGGCCGTGTCAGGTGCTTCCAGCCGCCGGCGACAGCGACGAGGTCATAGGGCCGTCCGCGCAGCTCTCGGATGTCGTCGATGAGAAGGTCACGGGCGAGCTCGCGGGAGAGACTGCACCGCAAGCGCGTCCCGCGCGCGCGAACTGCTCGATCAACTGATCTCAGACGACGACGAATCTCGTCCAGATTCCAAAAGCGGTGGCCGCAGCGGCGCTTTGCGGGCTCGCGTTACCACAGATCGCAGAACTGTGATCTCGCCTTGTGCCCGAGACCGCAATCTGGGCTCGCGACGAAGCATATCGCTTGCGATCATCAAAGGACGCGTCGACGCCGTCGGTTGCCTTTTCCACCGCCGCCTCACACATCGTGTTGGGGCTGAAGAGCTACCTGCAAATCCTCGCAACGGGCGCGGCCGCATCCTTGATTTTACAAATTGACACGTCTTGGTTTTTAGAAAATGCCACGTGCGATGATGGCGCCAAAAAAAAATGTCACGCGAGATGATCATGCCTGAGGTAAATGGTCCGCCAAAGTTGGGAAAGGTATACCGGTTGAATGGTGGATAGGTACGCCGGATAAAAAGGGCTTCGGGTTCCGGAAGACGAACTAATCGACGGATAGGCGCTGCTCGTGAGGGAAACTGCATGCGCATTACGGTTATGACCATCCAGGGATGTCGGATATGATCTTGAATAGTGACATTGCAGGCCAAAGAGCGGCCGAGAAGCTAGCAGAGGGCCTGAAATCGCAGGGCAAGCAGCAATACGAAGAAAGGTCGAGGGAACGCGAACGAGATGTGTCTCGTTAGGTCGCACGTTGCACCAGGGGTGCGTCGGAAGGCACTCCGCCGTGTCCTGAAGAGGTAGCCTGCACTTGAGAATAGCCACGGTGGTACCTTATTTTCGGCTGTGAAGCACACGAGACCCGCGACGTGAGACCCAGTTGCTCAATACCCAGTTGCTGGGTGAGCGTGCATGACTGCCAACGGAAGGTCTTGCACGCACCCTCGCGATCTTGAGCAATGGTCGCCATGACTTTCTTCTTGCAGGCTTTTGAGTGGCCCAGCCTGCAATCACCAGACCCCACCGACTCTAAAGAGCGTGGCAGACGGGATAGTCGAGGTTGCCCGGCACAATTACGCTCAAGGCTTGCGCCGCCCAGAGGACACGCTGAAAAGGCAGCATGGGCGCGCAAGCACGCCATTCACGAGAGGTTCGACATGAAGACTATGCAAGAAAAAGACATTCCGGCATTCGTGCAAGCAGTTGTGGAGGCCGGCTGCAACATTTGCGCGATTGGCAACTTGGGATATGTCTTTGGCGATGCTGATTTGACGCCGGCGCAACGGAGGTCCGTCGAGCCACAGCTGCGCAGGATTGCTGAGATCTACGGCGAACGCGATCATCTCATGGACGAGATAGCTGTATATCTGCGGTCGATCGGACGCCATGTCGAGGTTGAGCCGAAGACAGGTGTTTCCTGATGGCCGCGATCGATCGCGTTCCGTAGTCGCCATTTCTATTGGGTAACGAGCAGCCGTCTTCCAACCTCTGAAACAAAAAAGAGGTGACCCCCAAAGGCCGCTCTCGAGACCGCAAGTCTGAGCCGCTAACGCATTGCGATAACCAGGCTGTCCGAACTGGGCGTCGATGCCTTCCTCGACCAGGTCGCGGTAGGCGGCGATCTCATCTACCGCATGCATAGCCAAGCCAGAGAAGTTTTCGGCAGCGGAATTCTCGGTCGCTTCCCCTTTTATGACTAGAGGGTGCGGCCGATCCGGCCGCGACGATCTCGCAGGGATTGCCATATACGGCAACACGAACACCGGCGGATCAATACTCGGATAATGGCGGCCGGCTATGTAGCGATCGATCGCGCACCAACATATCAATGCAATAGCTTAGTTGCTTTCAAAGGCGGGTCTCTACGAACTGCAAGCAAG
This sequence comes from Mesorhizobium sp. M2E.F.Ca.ET.209.01.1.1, assembly GCF_004010375.2. Lineage (NCBI taxonomy): Bacteria > Pseudomonadati > Pseudomonadota > Alphaproteobacteria > Hyphomicrobiales > Phyllobacteriaceae > Mesorhizobium > Mesorhizobium sp. M2E.F.Ca.ET.209.01.1.1. The sequence goes on from NZ_SADP02000028.1 coordinate 68,161, forward strand.
CTAAACGATTGCGTCAACTCTTCCTCGCAGAGCGAAAACTCCGCGCCCACGCGATTTCTCTGCTGGAACAGCGGCACATCCTCAGCGCCAGGACACGGCCGCCGCCGTCGGGTTTTACGAAGCCGGTGATTGCATAAGTTGCCCGCAAGATATCATTGGTATCGGGAACGCCGCCGATGCCGCATCCTGAATAGAGCGGCCGCTTGCACCTGCCAGCCCGACGACCAGATCATATCTGCAACTCCATCTACCTGGACGTGGTGCAAATCACCTCGCTGAAGCCGCAAATCGTCGCCTTCGACCAGGATAACCACATCCGTGACCGCCTGAGCTACTCGGTCGATCTCGACGCACATGGCCGATACAGTTTTTCCATCCTTCACGAAGCGAATGAGACTTTGGCCATTCCAGCCCTGGTCTACGGGGCGTGACTTGTCCCCGATGCATGCGCGAGCTCTCCGCTCGGCCGGCCGCCGGACGTCGCCACCGGCCGAAGGCGCCCGAAGGCGCCCGAAGGCGCTTGACAAAGCAGCACCGGCCCATTCAACTTGAGGCATTCACCAGGGGAGTCCCGGTAAGGGGCTGAGATACTGCTGGCTTTCGCGGCGCAGTGACCCGTTGAACCTGATCCAGTTCATACTGGCGTAGGGACGGTGCAAGCGCTTTGCGGGAGTTTACGCCCGAGGTCCTGCTGCAGCAGGTCTACAGAAGCGTCTTTTCATCCTTCCGGCACAGAACTGGGTCTCCAATGCATGAGCAAAGGAGCCTCACGATGAATGCCCTCACCCCCGCCGTGTCGACGGGACCACTGCCCGCCTCGCGGAAAATCCACAAGCCCGGCGTCCTCTACCCGCAGATCAGGGTGCCGATGCGCGAGATTTCCGTCCATCCGACGGCCGGCGAACCGCCCGTCACCGTCTACGATCCGTCCGGCCCCTACACCGATCCATCAGTCCAAACCAGCATCGAAAAAGGCCTTGCCCGGCTTCGCCACGAATGGGTCACGGCGCGTTGCGATGTCGAAGCCTATGACGGCCGCCACGTCCGGCCGGAAGACAATGGATTCGCCACCGGCGAGCGCCTGACACCGGAATTTCCGATACGCAATCGGCCGCTCAAGGCCAAGCAGGGCAAGGCGGTGACCCAACTTGCCTATGCGCGCGCCGGCATCATCACGCCAGAAATGGAGTTCGTAGCCATCCGCGAGAATCTCGGCCGCGAGGTGATGCGCGGCAAGCTGCAACGCGACGGCGAAGCCTTCGGCGCGGCGATCC
>NZ_SADP02000287.1:0-402 GCF_004010375.2 Mesorhizobium sp. M2E.F.Ca.ET.209.01.1.1
CGGATCGCAGTCCGAGGCGTTCAAAAAGCCCAACTGAGAAAAGCCGGCAGGAAATCATTGAGGATTTCAAGCAATCGTTTCCAGCTTCCTTGAAGGCACCGGCTGGGAAACTGGCTATGGAATGCGTTCTAGGAGCCCAGTCAGCTTCCCTTGAAGAAAACATCGCCATTGAAAACGGACACAACGAAAAGCTGCTCGCGGAAGCCGGATATCCCAACGGTATCGATATCGAATTGGGAACGTCGGAATCGTTCGGAGGAATGGTTGATCTTGCCGTTGCCTTTGCGGGCATCCTTGCCCCGGTTGGAATTAGAGTAACCGTCAAGCAGCACCCGCCTTCGACTTATTGGGATCAAGTCTGGCTGCATGGGGCGATGTATGTGACCTACTGGACAACCCGCC
>NZ_SADP02000288.1:0-371 GCF_004010375.2 Mesorhizobium sp. M2E.F.Ca.ET.209.01.1.1
TGCAACTCGAGACCACCGAGGGGGTGCTGCTCGAGCACAACGACACGATTACCTCCGTCATCGCAACCCTGCGTGATTCCGGCGTCCGCATCGTTCTAGACGACTTCGGCACCGGCTATTCGTCGCTGAGCTATCTGCGCCGTCAGTCGATCGACAAGCTGAAGATCGACCGCTCCTTCGTGCGCCTTCTCGACGAGGACGAAAGTGCCCGCGCGATCGTCAAGTCGCTGATCGAGTTGGCGCTGGCGCTAAGGGTGGAAGTGACCGCCGAAGGCGTCGAGACCGATGGACAGAAGGCCCTGCTGGTCGGCATGGGCTGCCGTCAATTGCAGGGCTATCTGCTGTCGCCGCCGCTGGAACCCGGCCAGTTG
>NZ_SADP02000289.1:0-401 GCF_004010375.2 Mesorhizobium sp. M2E.F.Ca.ET.209.01.1.1
AAATGCATGGCGAGGCCGCCCAGACCCGTCGCCAGGAGGCCGATGGTGATGAAGACCGGCGCTCCGGTCAGGTAGGAGAGGCCGGCCAGAACCATGACAACGAAGGTCAGGATCGGCAGGCCTTCGCGCTTGGCCGGTTGCTGATCGGGCACCAGCGGCGGCGCGGCGATAAACCGCCGCGCCATTGCCGGCGCTTGCGCCGGTGCCGCAACGATGTCGTCGCCAGGGTCGGCCCGTTGGCTGACGGATTCCGCGATCATGCGAAATCCTTGCCAGACAGACATTATGGCAAATTGCGGGGGATCGTTCGAATTTTAGCGGATCGGGGTTTTTGCCCCGGCGAAGACCGATTTGCCGCCCGATGTGGCAATTCCGTCCGGCCTGCGATCCCTCAGTCCGGT
>NZ_SADP02000290.1:0-400 GCF_004010375.2 Mesorhizobium sp. M2E.F.Ca.ET.209.01.1.1
GCCTCCCATCGCTTCAGATACACGGCGATCGGGATACCGGTTCGGCCGGGCCAGCGGTTGAGTGCACCCAGCGCCTCGACACAGTCCGGCGCCGCCTCGTACTTGAGGTAAGTGTGACGGGTGCGATCAATGAGACTGAGATGAATAGGTCCAAACCAGTGGATAAGCATCGCAATATCACAATAGGTAGCACAATTTGTAGCACAAACTTTGGGCTCCCCCAACATTTATGCTTTGAAGCTTTATGTGGCGTTTGGGTGAATCTGAATTGGTCAGACTCGATTGTTTCAACCCAGCTAGATCATTGATCTAGCTGGGTTTTTTGCTTACGGCACCGAAAGCCGACGCATGGGTCCGTCAAAAAGTTACGCTGTTGAAAGGCTTCAGAGCGCCCTCGCCC
>NZ_SADP02000291.1:0-400 GCF_004010375.2 Mesorhizobium sp. M2E.F.Ca.ET.209.01.1.1
TTTCGGCCTTTCCTATTTGCCCGAGAGCGAAAGTGCCGAAGCCGTTAATCGCCAGGCGACCTATGCCGTCGCTGCCTTGCGCCGCATTCAGCCGCATGGCCCCTATCGGCTGGTCGGCTATTCATTCGGCGCCCTCGTTGCTGTGGAGGCGGCACGGCAGGTGAGGCGGGCGGGTGAGTGGTTGGAGCCGCCGATCCTAATCGATGCATTTTACGATCAGAAGTTCTGGCCTGCGAAGGCTTGGTGGATCGGGCAAGCACGTCGAACCGGAACACACCTCGTTAAAATCCGCCGGCAACCGCCGGCTATGGCCCTGAGAGAGTTTGCCTTCCGAGCCGGGCGGCTAGCGCAACGGTTCTGGTCGAGATGGCAGGAATTGCCGCCAGTATATACCACCAGC
>NZ_SADP02000292.1:0-400 GCF_004010375.2 Mesorhizobium sp. M2E.F.Ca.ET.209.01.1.1
CGTTTGCGGCGACCCCATTCGAACCGACGACCGACGCGGCCGCGCCGGTGTTCACGCCGTTCGTCCCGCCAACCGAGGCGTCGAGACCGGCATTGATGCCACTATCACCGCCTGCAGACGCGCCGACGCCAGCGTTGACGCCACCAGACCCGCCGACAGATGCACCGACGCCGGCGTTAGCGCCGCCGGACCCGCCGACGGATGCACCTGCTCCGACGCCCAAACCCGCTGCGCTCGCAGGCACGGCCAAGATGGCGACAATCGTGCCAAAGGTAAGGGTCGCGGCGACTTTCTTAGCGATATTGCGCATGACACTCTCCTTTTCAAAGACAGCATATTAAGCACTTCTGCATGCAAGCATTGCCTGCGTGCCAGCGCGGAATACACGGATGAGTTACGC
>NZ_SADP02000293.1:0-399 GCF_004010375.2 Mesorhizobium sp. M2E.F.Ca.ET.209.01.1.1
GGCCGGTCGAGGCCGGGCTCGACCGTTTCGTCGCGTACGGTAAGGACGCCGATTTCATCGGCAAGGAGGCCGCGCTCGCCGAGCGCAGAGAGGGCGGCAAGCTTCGGCTGCGCAGCTTCATCGTAGAGGCGACCGATGCCGACGTCATCGGCGACGAGGCGATATGGCATGAGGGCGCCGTGCGCGGCTGGGTCACGTCGGGCGGCTATGCGCACAATTCGAAAAAGTCGGTTGCCATGGGCTATGTGCCCAAGGAAATCGCCGACAGACCGGACGGTTTCGAGATCGAGATCCTCGGCAAGCGGCATGCGGCGCGCATTCAGGCGACGCCGCTGTTCGATGCCAATTTCGAGCGGATGCGCGGCTGGAGCAATTCCAGGAAAACCGCTTCGCACTTTT
>NZ_SADP02000294.1:0-399 GCF_004010375.2 Mesorhizobium sp. M2E.F.Ca.ET.209.01.1.1
GAAATGACAAAGAAGATATCGACGCCGACGAAGCCGCCTCGAAAGCCGGGCACGTCAAAATGGAAAAGAATGACGGCGACCACTGCGATTGCGCGCAATCCGTCGATATCTGGCCGATAGTCGGACTTCACGGCTCCCTCCGCGTTATTCCCGGCCTCACAGCCCAATTGCGTATCATGAGTCGATGGCCGGACATATGCAACGGCGGCACCCGCGATTGGACTTACAAGTCGCATTTCGAGAAACGTGGGGATACCCTCACAATTTGTTTCGCGGTGGAGCGACGAAAACCTAAACATTGGTGCGCGTGTGCCAGAATCAGTCCTGCTCCTGGACCGGGGCATCGGACCAGTGGCGGCTTTTCGGAGGGAGTATTCATTCGTCAATGATATCGGGGCG
>NZ_SADP02000295.1:0-399 GCF_004010375.2 Mesorhizobium sp. M2E.F.Ca.ET.209.01.1.1
CGAGATCCACCGTGTCGCCGTCCTCGACGAACCAGGCCACGTCGGCAATGGCATAATGCAGCAGAAGATCACTGCCGCTCGCCTCGATCGAGAATGCTTGATCAAGATCGGTGGAGGCAGCCGGGTCGAGCGTGACAAAGGGCATCGCCCTTCGATCGGCATGCTGGTCGGGCACACGTTTGGCCGCCGCATCCGCTGCGGCAACGACATCAGCCGGAAATCCAGCCGGCACGTGCAATTCGGTGCGGATTTTCGCCAGGCCAGTGGAGAGAGCCTGTGAGGGATCGGTCAGAGATTTCATTCAGCCGTCCTACACTGGGGTTCCGGACACGGGAAGGCTGCCAACGAAAATCGCCAAGGGCGGCCACCGGCTGTCGCCGAGCGGATCGGGAATGAGCC
>NZ_SADP02000296.1:0-398 GCF_004010375.2 Mesorhizobium sp. M2E.F.Ca.ET.209.01.1.1
AACCAGAAAGTGACTCGCAAGCAAGATACCACTCGGCGAAAGGAGGTCTAATCCTGCGCTCCGGATTCGAAAGCTGGAGGACCAGACAAGTATGTGCCTTCTGCCGCTTGTTCCGCATTTGAGACGCACGACGGGTGATGGATCATGTGCACCCATCGATCGCTGACGCCCCCCAAGCTTCAGGCGGCTTGCTGAACGGCAGGCCTCTCGCTCAAGCAAAGCGCTTCCGTTCCACGCGGACAGCGACTAAAAAAGCGCTGTTGGGATCCTACTGGTCCGGGGTCTGCCTAAGGTAGATAAAGTCCTTGCTGCTCAACGACCAATCCGGCACCGACGAGCTAGCAGATGCGGCGGAAGCCAATAGTCTCAGCATATCATCAATAGCGCCTACTACTGGG
>NZ_SADP02000029.1:0-69018 GCF_004010375.2 Mesorhizobium sp. M2E.F.Ca.ET.209.01.1.1
GACCCAGCACTCGCGTAGCTTTCATTCCCACACAAATAGCTGTCGACAACCGAGCGCTTGAAACGCGGACTGTGCTTGGACATGCAAAACCCCCGAAGGTTGTGTCCAACTTTCGGGGGTCAGTTCATTCTACGTCGGGGCTTTTTTGCATCCAAATGCCGCGCGATGGAGCGCCGCGACCACTTCGGCATGACTGCTGCTTCCTGCAGCGGCGGACCGGCCGGACGCTGCATGGCTCCGATCGTTTGCGGGAGGGCGATAGCCCTCCAATGGACTGCCCAAGCGAAAACCCCGGCGAAACGCCGGGGTCCGTCTTCGTCGCCGATGCGGAGAAGTTCGGTCGTCAGACCGAGTAGTACATGTCGTACTCGACCGGATGCGGAGTCATTTCGAAGCGCATCACCTCGGCCATCTTGAGCTCGATATAAGCGTCGATCTGATCGTCGTCGAAGACGCCGCCGGCCTTCAGGAATCCGCGATCCTTGTCGAGATTCTGCAGCGCCTCGCGCAGCGAGCCGCAGACGGTCGGGATCTTCTTCAGCTCCTTCGGCGGCAGGTCGTAAAGATCCTTGTCCATCGGCTGTCCGGGATGGATCTTGTTCTTGATGCCGTCGAGGCCGGCCATCAGCATGGCGGCGAAGCCGAGATAGGGATTCGCGCCCGGATCGGGGAAGCGCACCTCGACGCGCTTCGACTTCGGCGAGGAGCCGAACGGAATGCGGCAGGAAGCCGAGCGGTTGCGCGCCGAATAGGCGAGCAGCACCGGCGCCTCATAGCCCGGCACCAGACGCTTGTAGGAGTTGGTGAGGGGGTTGGTGAAGGCGTTGATCGCCTTGGCGTGCTTGATGATGCCGCCGATGTAATAGAGACAGTTTTCCGAGAGGCCGGCATATTCGTTGCCGGCGAAAGTCGGCTTGCCGCCCTTCCAGATCGACTGGTGCACGTGCATGCCCGAGCCGTTGTCGCCAAACACCGGCTTCGGCATGAAGGTGGCCGTCTTGCCGTAGGCATTGGCGACCTGGTGCACGACATACTTGTAGATCAGCATCTTGTCGGCGTTGCGCACCAGCGTGTCGAACTTGATGCCGAGCTCGTGCTGGGCGGCGGCGACCTCATGGTGATGCTTTTCGACCCGCACGCCCATCTCGGCGAGCACTGTCAGCATTTCGGAGCGCATGTCCTGCGCGGAATCGATCGGCGGCACGGGGAAGTAGCCGCCCTTGATGCGCGGACGGTGGCCGAGATTGCCGGTCTCGTAGTCGGTGTCGTCATTGGACGGCAGTTCGGTGGAGTCCAGACGGAAGCCGGTGTTATAGGGGTCTGCCTTGTACTTGACGTCGTCGAAGACGAAGAACTCGGCTTCGGGGCCGACATAGATGGTGTCGCCGATGCCTTCTGACTTCATGTAGGCTTCGGCCTTCTTGGCGGTGCCGCGCGGGTCGCGGTTGTAGGCCTCGCCGGAGATCGGATCGAGGATGTCGCACAGGATGACCATGGTCGACTGCGCGAAGAACGGATCCATGTGGACGGTATCCGTGTCGGGCATCAGCACCATGTCGGACTCGTTGATTGCCTTCCAGCCGGCGATCGAGGAGCCGTCGAACATGACGCCGTCGGCGAACATGTCTTCCTCGACCTCGACGACATCCATCGTCACATGCTGCAGCTTGCCGCGCGGATCGGTGAAGCGCAGGTCGACGAATTTCACGTCGTTGTCCTTGATCTGCTTCATGATGTCTTTGGCTGTCGTCATGTCATGTATCCCTGTGTGATGACGTGTTTTTGATGATGACGTTGCAGAAAGATGGTGACGTCAGATGGCGTCGATGCCGGTCTCGCCGGTACGGATGCGCACGACTTCCTCTATGTTGGAAACGAAGATTTTTCCATCGCCGATACGGCCAGTTTGCGCCGCCTTGCGGATGGCCTCGATGGCGCCTTCGACGGCTTCGTCACCGAGCACCACCTCGATCTTCACCTTGGGCAGGAAGTCGACGACATATTCGGCGCCGCGATAGAGCTCGGTGTGCCCCTTCTGGCGGCCGAAACCCTTGGCCTCGGTGACGGTGATGCCTTGCAGTCCGGCCTCCTGAAGCGCTTCCTTCACTTCGTCCAGCTTGAATGGCTTGATGATCGCTTCGATCTTTTTCATGTAAAAAATGGCCTCCACTGCCAAGAAGACGGGTTGTGTACCCCGCTTGCGCCTCCATCTAGCACGAACCGTGCCAATCCAGGGGAGTGGAGACGGTACAGGGCGTTTTCGATACCGGATCGCGCCCGGATGCAAATTCGCGTCATCCGCTGCGTCGGATGCGGCATGGACGCCCAAACCCTATACATCGCCCCTCCTCAATCCTGCGTAAAAAATGGGCAGGAAGCGCAATTGGCAGGCAGACCCCTCTCGAATGCGACCGCGTTTGCAAACGATGCGCGGCTGCGGTGGTTTGCTTCGAACCGAAAACTGGACAATGCTTGATCGCACGGAGATCGGCAATCCCATGCGCAATGAACTTCTATCCACGGCCGAGATGGCCGAGGCGGACAGACTGGCGATCGCGGCCGGGCCGCTCGACGGCTACGGACTGATGCAGCGCGCCGGCGAGGCCGTCGCGGCCGTCGTGTTGGCGCGCTACCCGGCGGCCAAAAAGGTGCATGTGCTATGCGGCCCCGGCAACAATGGCGGCGACGGTTATGTCGTGGCGCGGCTGTTGGCCGAGGCCGGCGTCGATGTGGCTCTGTGGACGTCGGGCGAACCGCGGGCAGGCAGTGACGCCGCGCTCGCGGCGGCCACCTGCACTCTGAAGCGACGCCCGCTGTCGGCTCTCGCGGCCGAAGCCGGTTCGCTGGTCGTCGATGCGATCTATGGCGCAGGCTTGTCGAAGCCTCTCACCGGCGACGCCAAGGCCGCGGTCGAAATCGTGACAGGGATGAACCTGCCTGTGGTCGCGATCGACCTGCCTTCGGGCGTTTCCGGCGATAGCGGCGAAGTCCTCGGCTCGGCATTTCGCGCGGTTCTCACCGTGACCTTCGCGCGAAAGAAGCCCGGGCACCTGCTGCTGCCGGGCCGAGAGCGATGCGGCGAGATCGTGTTGGCCGATATCGGCATTCGCAACGAGATCATCGACGAGATCGCGCCAAGGACCTTTGAGAACCGGCCCGGGCTCTGGATCGCGAACTTTCCTGCGCCGGCCGTGGACGCGCACAAATACAAGCGCGGCCATACGAGCGTCTTCTCGGGTGGACCATCGGCGACGGGCGCGGCGCGCCTCTCAGCGCTGGCGGCCGCAAGAAGCGGGGCCGGGGCCGTCACCGTGCTCTCTCCGGCAAACGCCATGCAGGTCAACGCGGCGCATCTCACCTCCATCATGCTGCGCAAGGTTGACGCGATCGAGGACGTGCATGACCTGATCGGTGATCGCCGGCCGTCCACCTTCATCCTCGGTCCCGGCTTCGGCGTCGGCGACAAGGCGCGCGATTTCACGCTCGCTGTGCTCGCCAAAAACCGCCTGGACGGCGGCGTCGAGGGCCTGGTGCTCGACGCCGACGGCATCACGTCTTTCCGCAATGCGGCCTCGACGCTGTTCGAGGCAGCCGGCAGGCCGGACGCGCCGGCATTGATCATGACGCCGCATGAGGGTGAGTTTGGCAGGCTGTTCGCGGACATTGCAGGCAATAAGGCGTTGTCGAAGCTGGCCAAGGCGCGCGCCGCCGCGCAACGCGCCAACGCCGTGGTCGTCTACAAGGGGGCCGATAGCGTGATCGCCGCGCCGGACGGCCGCGCGGCGATCAACGGCAATGGCGCGCCGTGGCTCGCAACCGCCGGTTCGGGCGACGTGCTGGCAGGCATCATCGCGGGCTTGCTTGCCCAAGGCATGCCGGCCTTCGAAGCGGCTTGCGCCGGGGTCTGGATCCATGCCGAGGCGGGCAGTCGCTTTGGGCCGGGCCTGATAGCCGAAGACCTGCCCCTGGCCATGGTGCCGGTTCTTCGCGACCTGACGCAGAACCCTATCCGATGAAACGGCTGGGGCTCGTGATTGCGGCCTTTCTCCTGGCGCCTTTCGCTGCGCAATTTGCCCATGCCGCCGGTCATCCCGTCACCATGATCGACGACCCGCGTGTGCTCGCCACGCTCGACGCCAAGGGATACGGTTTCGCCGGCGTCTTCGGCGTCGATGGCAAGGACGACCTGAAGACCCTCTACGACGCGGCGCCGGCCTATCATGCCATCGTCGAAACCGTCTCTGCCGACGTTGCTGCGCTTCGCGCCGACATCAAGGCCGGCGGTCGTACCCTCTATGAGGTGACCGACGGCAATGTCGGCCGCATCATCGACATGCGCTGGCTGAAGACGAACGCGGCGCGCTTCCGGCTTGTCGGCGTCGTCAACCGGCTCGACCGGCGCGATTTCGCGGCGCTTGGCCACGAGACGAGCTGCGGCGAGGTGCGGCTCATCTACCGCCTTGCATACTCGTTCAAGAAGAACGGCAAGCAACTGGCCTCGCGCCTGCCATTCAACTTCAGCGCGATATACCGCGTCGCTCCGGACGCCGACGGCAGCTGCGCCGGCGTAGCCGGCCGCTGGACGCCGCAGCTCGACGAAACGATCGATGCCGGCTGGCTGACCGGTGGACCGCTCGAAAAGGCCTCGCTATCCTTCAAGCAGATCGAGCTCAATGCGCAGGTCGTGCGCTTTCCTTCCGGCCAGGAAACCGAGTTCGGCGGGCAGGCTGCCTACCTGATGCGCATCTTCAGCATCGACGGCGCGATGGTCGCAGAGAAGCCTCTGGAAAATACGCCGGACACGGCACGGCTCACCGACGATGCGGCCCTGAAGGCGCGGCTTGCCGACTATGTCCGCGCCAATGCCGCTGCGGTCGATCTCGGCGTCTATCAAATCCCGGACGAGTTCCTGGCGAGAAAAGTCATCTCCTGGTCGACCTTCGGCAGCGCAAGGCAGGCCAATCATCCGTTCACACCGTTGCTCGATCCCAAGGCGTTCGCCGGGCTTGACTATTCGAAATTTTCATTGGTCAGCACGCCGGAAGCCCTGGTCGAGCGCCTCGACAACGGTGCCTGCCAGGGCTGCCATCAGGCAGGTTCGACCGCCGGCTTCCATTTCATCGGCCTCGACGACGCGACGACCTCGCCGCTGAACCGGCTCGAGGTCGGCATCTCGCCGCATCTCCATGCCGAGATCCCGCGCCGCGAGGCCTGGCTCGAGGCGACGGCCGAGGGCAGGGAGCCCAACCGCTTTCGCCCGCTCTCCTTCGCCCCGCCCGCCGCCTGGAAGGACAGTGGCGAGGTCGCCTATGCACCAGCCGAAACGGCGATGCCATGCCTGATGCCGGAGGACGCGGCTCGCTTCGGCAGCACCTGGCAATGCGGCGGCGGCACGGTATGCACGCCGATCGCCACCGCCTCGGGGGTGAGGATCAAGCTGGCGCAATGCCTGCTCCCGAAAGACAGTCCCGCGATGTTTTCCGGCCACCCATGCCTGACCGGCTCCATCGCCAGCAATGCGGCGCAGCCGTTCAACGACCGCTACAGGATTACCGGCCAGTTCGCCGCCCATGCGCCAACGATTTCGCGGACCGCCTATACCTGCCGTCCACCCAAGATCGGCGTTCCAGGAGGCTTTGCCTACCGCGCCTGCGACGACAAGGACCGCGCCTTCTCCGACTTCAAACCGGGCAAGCCGATGCCCAGTGAAATCTGCGGCCTGGTCGGCGGCAAGAAGTTCGACATCTGCGTGGCCACCAACAATTTCGACCAGTGTCTTGGCGGCGCGGTCAATCGCGGCAACCGTCCAGCCTGCTCGGCCGATCATTTCTGCCGCGAGGACTATATGTGCCAGTCGCTGCCGCCGGACACGCCGGGCGCGGCCAAGGTCAAGGGCGTCGGCTTCTGCTCGCCGACCTATTTCATCTTCCAGATGCGCATCGACAACCACGCCACGCCATGGGCGACCACGGCCCGCGCGAGCATGGGCGCCGGCTTCGGCGCCGCAGCCGAGGAATAAGGTCAGGCGAATTGCGGTGCGTGTTTTCGGATCGCTGTCGCCAGCGCCTCGCGAACCCGGTCTTCGCTGACGGCGCGCGTGTTCTCAACCCAGCCCGGTGTCGAAATCCGCGGCTCGAGAAAGATCACCTGTTCGTTCACCGGACCATGCACATAGGCCCGATTCGAGCCGTATATGAGCACGCACGGGCCGCCAAGCGCGCCGGCGGCGTGGGAAATGCCGCCGTCGACACCGAGGAAAATTGTCGAGGCCGCGATCTGGCACATGGCCTCCGCGATATCGGGCGTCGAGGTGAAGTCGATCGCCTCCGGCAAATGAGCCTTTATTTCCGCCGCGGCCTGCCGCTCCCGCGGTCCGCCGACAAGCCAGACCGACCAGCCGCGGCCAGCATAATCGCGCGCGACCGAGACGAAGCGCTCCATCGGCCATGAGCGTTTGTTGGCAAAGTCGGACGTGTAGAGGGCAATCGCCGGCCTGGCCGGGTCGATGCCATTGCGCTGGCGCCAGCCGGCAAGTTCCTCAGGAGAAACAACAAGCTGCGGCGCCGGCAGCGGTCTTTCTTCAGCGGGCCTTTCGCCGAGAGATGCGATTGCGCAGACCTGTTCGGCAAGCCGTGTCTTGCGCGGGCCGAATGCAATCATCGATTTCAGCCAGCCGACAGGCAGGCGGTTGACCATGCCGAACTGGAACTCGCGCGGATAGCCGATGCGCTCAGGTATTCCGGCCAGCCACGGAACCAGGGATGCCTTGGTGCTGCTGGTGAGCAAATAGGCCGCCTGATAATTCTCCTCGCGCAGTTTTCGCGCGAGTGCTGCTCGCTCTTTCAGCCCCGGCTTCCAGTGCTTCTCCGCTATCCAGACCTTGCGAACATGCGGCATCAGCCGCGCCAGCGGCGCGGCGATCCTCGAGGTGATGATGTCGATCGGCTGTCCGGGAAATCTCCCGGCGATGATCTGGATGGCCGCGTGGCAGCGGATGAAATCACCGATCGCCGGCAGGCAAAAGACCAGGATGGGGCGCAATGCGCGATACCTTTTCGATCCGGAACAGCCGCCGTTGACAGGAAGCGCCCGCGTGATGTCTCACGGAAGCGCTTCGCCATCAAGGATGCGGCGGTAGAGCTCCAGATAGGCTTTTGCGGCCTTCTGGATCGGAAACCGGTCTGCCGCGGATTCGCGGCATCTTCGCGCCGACAAACCGCCGATTTCGCCAAGGCCGCGCGCGAACTCGTCATCCGTGTCGAAGAAGCGGCCGGTTTCCGCGTCGACCGTTTCGAGCAGCGCGCCGCGCGCCGTCGTCAGGACTGGTGTGCCGCACAGCATGGATTCGACCGGCGCGTTGCCGAAAGGCTCTTCCCAGGAAATCGGGTTGAGAAAGGCCCTGGTCTCGCCCAACAGCCGCACCTTCGGTTCGCCGTCGACCATCCCGTGGTAGCGGAATCGTGACGACAGGCTCTTGAAGAAGACGCCCTCGCGGCGCGTCTTGCTGCGGCCGAGCAGCTTCCAGCGAGAGCCGCCGGCGATATCGAGCTTGAAATCGTATTTTTTTGCCAGGTCCACCGCCCGGTTGAGGCCTTTTCCAGCCCGCGCGATGGCCGCCATGAAGAACAGATGGTCGTTCTTCGATGGCGCCAGCCGATAGGCGTCCACCGGAAAACCGTTGTAGACGAAGGTCTTGCGGCCGTGCAGCTCCGCATGGCGGGCGCTGATGAAGCTCCAGTTCGGCTGCGGCCTCGGGTAATCCGGCAAATGGCCGCGCTCGGTGTTGAGCGTCGGAAAAGGAACCTCGACCTTCCAGGCATGAAGATGGACGATGTCGGTGTCCTTGGGCACAGCCGCGCGGCATTCGTCATTGGTGACCGCGTGGCGGACCTCGCACATCGGATGCGACGATCCCGGGCCGGCGATCAACGTCACCTGATGCCCCATCTTGACCATTTCCGTGGTCAGCCATTCGACCTGCCGCTGGATGCCGCCATAGCCCTTGCACGGAATAAGGCCCTGGGCCGCGAGTGTTATACGCATGTCGTCTCCGCGCTCATTTAGCGGTGGTGGTCATTTCGGCTGACGGAGGTTTGCTCACAACGGAATGTTGTCGTGCTTCTTCCAGGGGTTCTGCATGTCCTTGTTGCGCAGCATGCGCAACGCGCGCGCCACGCGGCGCCGCGTCGAATGCGGCATGATCACCTCGTCGATATAGCCGCGCTCGGCGGCGACGAAGGGCGACAGGAAGCGATCCTCGTAAGTCTTTGTATGGGCTGCGATTTTCTCCGGATCGCCGATGTCCTTGCGGTAGATGATCTCGACCGCGCCCCTGGCGCCCATCACGGCGATCTGCGCCGTCGGCCAGGCATAATTCATGTCGCCGCGCAGATGCTTCGACGCCATGACGTCATAAGCCCCGCCATAGGCCTTGCGGGTGATGACGGTGATCTTCGGCACCGTCGCTTCGGCATAGGCGAAGAGCAGCTTGGCGCCATGCTTGATCAACCCGCCATATTCCTGCGCGGTGCCCGGCAGGAAGCCCGGCACGTCGACGAAGGTGACGATCGGAATCGAAAAACAGTCGCAGAAGCGCACGAAGCGCGCCGCCTTGCGGCTGGCGTCGGAATCGAGCACGCCGGCCAGCACCATCGGCTGGTTGGCCACGAAGCCCACCGTGCGGCCCTCGACGCGGCCGAAGCCGGTGACGATGTTCCTGGCAAAGCTCTGCTGGATCTCGAAGAAATCGCCTTCGTCTGCAACCTTCAGGATCAGTTCCTTGATGTCATAGGGCTTGTTGGCGTTGTCGGGGATCAGCCGGTCGAGCGACAGGTCGTGGTCCGTCACCGACTGGTAGCACTCGATCTCGGGAATCTCGGCCGTGTTCGACGCCGGCAAAAGATCGACCAGCCGGCGCATCTGCAAGAGCGCCTCGACATCGTTGTCATACGCGCCGTCGGCAATCGAGGATTTGGTGGTGTGCACACTGGCGCCGCCGAGGCTTTCGGCGGTCACGGTCTCGTTGGTCACCGTCTTCACCACATCCGGTCCGGTGACGAACATGTAGGAGGTGTCGCGCACCATGAAGATGAAATCGGTCATGGCGGGCGAGTAGACGTCGCCGCCGGCGCAAGGGCCCATGATCAGCGATATCTGCGGGATGACGCCGGAGGCCAGCACATTGCGCTGAAAGATCTCGGCATAGCCGCCAAGCGCCGCCACGCCTTCCTGGATGCGGGCGCCGCCGGCATCATAGAGGCCGATGATCGGCGCGCGATTGCGCAGCGCCATCTCCTGGACCTTGATGACCTTTTCTGCATGCGCTTCCGACAGCGAGCCGCCGAACACGGTGAAATCCTTGGCGAAGATATAGATCGGGCGGCCGTTGACGGTGCCCCAGCCGGTGACGACGCCGTCGCCGGCGATCTTGGTCTTCTCCATGCCGAAATCGGTCGAGCGGTGTTCGACATACATGTCGAACTCCTCGAACGAGCCTTCATCGAGAAATATCTCGATACGCTCCCGGGCGGTGAGCTTGCCCTTCTTGTGCTGCGCGTCGATGCGGTCCTTGCCGCCGCCCATGCGGGCAATCTCGCGGCGACGCTCGAGTTCCTTCAGCACGTCTTTCATCGCTGGTCCCCAAAACGGATAAGTGATTTGTGGTAATGGCGAGGGCAGAGGAGCGCAAGCGCTCCATTTCGTTCGGCTCTCGAGGCTTGCGCAAACCGGCAGTGGGCGATCTTGGCAGCCGGGAACCGTATATGGCACAATGAAGCGATGAAGAACCATGTGGAAATCTCCGAAGATTTGAGTCGTCGGATCGAAATGCTGACGTCGCGCTCGACACTCACTCGCGATCAGATCATTGAAGATGCCCTGTCCCACGGACGCTCGCTCGCGTGGCAGGAGAAGTGGATCGCCGGCATCCAGGCGGGAATAGAGGCCGCCGATCGTGGGGACTTTGCAAATGAGGAAGAGATAGCAGCCGTTTTGAACAAATACGGTCAGGCATAGCGATCGGTGCGGATTGTCTGGACCGACACTATCTGATCGAGCTCGCATCAATCGGCGACTATATCGGCCGACACAACCCGCGAGCGGCAGCCCGGGTCGTCAACGAGATTCATTCAAAGACAGCTCGGCTATTGTCGGCCAATCCCTTTATCGGGCGGGTTGGCGAGATCAACGGAACTCGTGAACTGGTGATCCCCGGTACGCCCTATATCGTTGCATATCGAGTGAAGGAAACTCAGATAGAAATCCTTTTCGTCCAGCACGGCGCGCGGAAATGGCCGGACGAGGTCTGAGTCTGAGATCGTAACGGCTCTGTTTTTGCTGCATTGCAACATGGCCCCTTGCATTTCGGGCCGGACTCGGCCATATGCGGCGTATAGGCGCTTGGGCCGGTATGTCCGGCTTTCTCCATGAATGAGACTGGTTGCGTCTGTTTTCCCTCTTTCAAGTCGACCCAGGTCGATCGGCAAGACGGCGAAAAAGCCCCGGGGCATGAAGTCCGCGGGCACGACAGCGCAGCCGCGCGGACGTTTCCCGTCCGCCGCCTTGTCGTTTCCTGATGATTGTTTCGACGGCAGGTTGCGCCCTGCCGCCATTGACGTTTGCGGCGATTGCGCCGCTTGAAAGAAGATAAATTTGACCAACGAAAACACCCTCCCCAACAACGACGCTGGGGAACTCTCCGGTTTCGCGGCCCTCGGCATTGGCGGCGCGCTGCTGAAGGCTACGCTGGCCGCCGGCTTCACCGAGCCGAAGCCGATCCAGGTGCAGGCGATCCCGCCGCAGCTCGACGGCCGCGACATATTCGGTATCGCCCAGACCGGTTCGGGCAAGACAGCCGCCTTCGCGCTGCCGATCCTGTCGAAGATCATCGGCCTCGGCACCAAGCGCCGTCCGAAGACGGCGCGCGCGCTGATTCTGGCGCCGACGCGCGAGCTTGCCGTGCAGATCGAGGACACGATCAAGCTGCTCGCCAAGGGCGCGCACATCTCCACCGCGCTGGTGCTCGGCGGTGTCTCGCGTTTCAGCCAGGTGAAGAAGATCGCGCCCGGCGTCGACATCCTGATCGCCACGCCTGGACGGTTGACCGATCTGGTGCGTGAAGGCGACCTTATCCTTGCCGACACCAAATGGCTCGTCCTCGACGAGGGCGACCGCATGCTCGACATGGGCTTCATCAACGACGTCAAGCGCATCGCCAAGGCGACCGCGCCGGACCGCCAGACGGCGCTGTTCTCGGCCACCATGCCGGACGAGATCGCCGAGCTTGCCAAGGGCCTCCTGAAGCATCCGGTCCGTATCGAGGTCTCGCCGCAGAGCACGACGGCCGCCGAGATCGTTCAGAGCGTGGTGCTTGCCCGCACCAGGCAGAAACGCCAGGTGCTGTCCAAGATGCTGGCCGACGAGGCGATGCGTACGGTGATCGTGTTCTCGCGCACCAAGCATGGCGCCGATCGTGTCACCAAGGACCTTGTGCGCGACGGTTTTGAAGCCGCCGTCATCCACGGCAACAAGTCGCAGAACGCCCGTCAGAAGGCACTCAACGATTTCCGCGACGGCTCGGTCCGGATCCTGGTCGCGACCGATATCGCGGCGCGCGGCATCGACGTGCCCGGCATCAGCCATGTCGTGAATTTCGACCTGCCGGACGAAGCGGAAAGCTATGTCCACCGCATCGGCCGCACCGGCCGCAACGGCAGGGACGGCATCGCGATCACGCTTTGCGATCCCTCGGAGAACGCCAAGCTGCGGCAGGTGGAGCGCATCATCCGCATGAAGCTGCCGGTCATTGCCGACCATCTCGGCAGCCCGGATCCGCAGCGCGACTCTAGGGAAAAGACCGAGCGCTATTTCGAGCCGGCCAATGACCGCGAGCATCATGGCGGCCGCCGCGATGGCCGCCGACCGGGCAATGGCGGTGGCAAGAAGCACTTCGCCGGCAAGCCCAATGGCGAGCGCGGACCGAAGCCGCAGGGCGACCGCCCGGCTGCCGCCAAGCCGAATGGCTCGGGCAAGCCCGACGGCTTCAAGCGCTTCAAGGGCAACAACAAGCGCCGCTTCGGCGGCAAGCGTCCGGCGAACCGGGCCGCTTGAGCCGGTCAAGACGACGCAAGAAGAAACGGCCGGGGCGATGCTCCGGCCGTTTTCATTTCACCGGCCCCGTTTTATTGGCCTGATTTCACCGGCTCGATTTAACCAGCCGATTTCACTGGCCTGCCTGCTGCTGCATCAGCGCCTTCACCCACACCACGATACGCTGGGTGAGGAAGGCCGTGGTCTGCGGCGACAGCACATCGCCGGCGATGACGTGATTGTCCGGATCGCCGGTATCGTCGACCGGCACCAGCTCGTGCGGACCGCCCCAGCGCCCGGCGATCTCGCGTGTGCGATCCGGCCGCACCACCTTGTCGGAATCCGAGAAGACGAACAGGGCAGGGATCTTTGCCTTCTCGACCGGCGCCCCATAGGCAAGCTCGGTGAGCGCGGCCATCGGCAACACCGCTTTCATCGGGTATCTGGTGGTCCAGAATTTTTCGTGGAGCGCATTGCGCGCCAGGAAACTGCGCTCCTTGCCGCCGACAAGCTCGGCGATCTGTCCGCCCCAGGGCATGGTCAGCAACTCCGCGCCGGAGGCCTTGACGCCGAAATTCGGCGATATGAACGCGATTGCCGCGACACCGTCCGAAGCACCCGGCTGCGTCGCTGCCCATGCTGCCAGCGAGCCGCCGGTCGACGTCCCGATGACGATCACCTTGTCGCCGATTTCGCGGCCGATGGCCAAAGCCTCCTCATAGTCGTTGATCCAGGCATTGACGCTGCCTTGCGCCATGGCCGCGCCGTCCTGGCCGTGGCCGGTCAGCCGCGTGTAGAAGAGGTTGGCGTCCAGTTCATCCGCAATGTCGTCCGGCAAGGGGCGGACCTCGCCCTTCGAGGCGGAAAAGCCATGGACGTAGACAATGGCCAAAGGCGTCTTGGCGTGGACCATCGGGTTTGCCCAGATAATCTCCTTGTCGAGCCCGTCGCGGATGTTGGGCACGGCAGCCTCTTCCCGCGCCAGGTAGGCCTGCGGATCGTCGCCGATCACCGACGGATTGAACTTGATCGTGGTATCGACCGGCACGCGGGGGCCGAGGAAGAAGCCGGCGACCAGGATGACTGCAAGACCAAGCACCGCCAGCACGATCCGCCGCCCCATTCCAGTCTCCAAGCAATGATTCTCAACCTATGGCCGTCCCCGCCGGCAGGCAATCGCCGTTTCGCCGGCTTATGTTGCGGCGGTTATGCCGCCTCGTCGCGGGATGCGGCTTTTTTGCCCGCCGGCCTGCGATCGAAATGCAACGGCCGCCCCCACCAGTGGGTGGTGAGCCCGATGACAAAGCGGCCGATCGGCCGCGGCAGCAGGCCGAGCAACTTCAGCGGCCAGCTTATGTGATAGGGGAAGGTGACTTCGAAGCCGCCTTTCTTGATGCCGCGGGCCATCCGGCGCGAGGCGCGATGCACAGGCATGAGACCCGGCATCGGCAGCTTGTTCTTTTCGGTCAGCGGCGTGTCGATGAAGCCCGGATTGATGACCTGGACGCGGATGTTCATCTTGTCGAAGTCGTATTTCAGCGACTCCGCCAGGATGTTGATCGCGGCCTTGGTGCCGCCATAGGCTGCCGTCGTCGGCCAGCCGGAATAGGCGGTGACCGATCCGACAAGAACGACATGGCCGCGTCCGCGCACCCGCATGCGCTCGACGACAGGCACCACGCCGTTGACGATGCCGAAATAGTTCACGGCGAAGGAACGATGGAAATCGCGCACCACCAGATTCTCGCCGGGGGTGGCGATGTAGTTGCCGGCATTGAAGACGGCCAGCACGATCGGGCCCATCTGCTCCTCGATCGCGGCGGCCGTGCGCGCCATGCCGTGCTCGTCGGTGACGTCGCAGGGAAAGGACTTCACATGCCCGGACATCTGCGCCGTTTCGACGATCAGCGTGTCGGCTGGATCTTCCGGCAGCGACGTCACCGCCACGGCATAGCCTTGATTGGCGAGATCCTTGGCCAACGCGCGACCAAGCCCGCTGCTGCCGCCCGTGATCCAGGCGACGCCGTCTTTCGGATTGGCCCGGTAGAGTGTCATGGGGTGTCCTGCGGATGTTCCGGTTTGCTCTAGCGGCGGAGAAATCGGTTGAAAAGAGCGGTTTTGCACCTGTCACCGAAATGATCGCGTGCGTTGCACCATCCGGAATGCGACTGGACCAGGCAAAATCTTGCCTTGAAACCGCGGCGTCCGGTTTTTAGGGTCTCGCCGCACACATGAAGGAATCCCGCATGCCCCGTTCTGTGATCGAAGCGATCGGCAACACGCCCCTGATCCGGCTCAACAAGGCTTCGGAAGCGACCGGCTGCGAAATCCTGGGCAAGGCCGAGTTCATGAATCCTGGGCAATCAGTGAAAGATCGCGCCGGCCTGTTCATCATCCGCGATGCCGAGCAGCGCGGCCTGCTCAAGCCCGGCGGGCTCATCGTCGAAGGCACCGCCGGCAACACTGGTATCGGCTTGACGCTGGTCGCCAAGGCGCTCGGCTACCGCACCGTGATCGTCATCCCCGACACGCAGAGCCAGGAAAAGAAGGACACGATCAAGATCCTGGGCGCGGAGCTCATCGAAGTGCCGGCCGTGCCGTACAAGAACGCCAACAATTACATAAAACTGTCGGGCCGCCTTGCCGAGCAACTGGCGCGCTCCGAACCCAACGGCGCGATCTGGGCCAACCAGTTCGACAATGTCGCCAACCGCGACGGCCATGTCCGCACGACCGCGCAGGAAATCTGGGCCCAGACCGGCGGCAAGATCGACGGCTTCGTTTCGGCCGTCGGCTCCGGCGGCACGCTCGCCGGTGTCGCTCTCGGGCTCAAGGGCAAGAGCAAGGATGTCAAGATCGCGCTCGCCGATCCGCTGGGCGCCGCGCTCTACAGTTTCTACACCAGCGGCGAGTTGAAATCCGACGGCAACTCGATCACCGAGGGCATCGGCCAGGGCCGCATCACCGCCAATCTCGAAGGCTTCACGCCGGACTTCTCCTACCAGATCCCGGACGAGGAAGCGTTGCCCATCATCTTCGACCTGATCCAGGAAGAGGGACTCTGTGTCGGCGGCTCGACAGGCATCAACATTGCCGGCGCCATCCGGCTGGCGCGCGAGCTCGGACCCGGCCACACAATCGTGACGATCCTTGCCGACTACGGCACACGCTACCAGTCCAAGCTCTTCAATCCGGAGTTCCTGCGCGGCAAGAATCTTCCGGTGCCGGGCTGGATGGAAGAGAAGGCCGACATTTCCCTGCCGTTCGAAAAGGTAGCATGATGGCGCACAAGACCGAGGCGCTGTTTCGCGACGACGCCTATCAGACGACGGCCGAGGCCGAGGTCGTCGCCATCAACGATCGCGGCGGCATCCTTCTCGACCGCACGATCTTTTACGCCACGTCGGGTGGACAGCCGGGCGATACCGGCATGCTCGAAAGAGCGGACGGCGGCCGCATCGCGATCGCCGCCACCATCACCGGCGAGACCAAGGACGAGATCATCCACGTGCCGACGCCGGAGCGGCCACTGCCCGCTGTCGGCGAAAGGCTGAAGCTCTCGATCGACTGGCAACGGCGGCACCTTCTGATGCGCATGCATACCGCCTGCCACCTGCTGACGGTCGTTTGCCCATTTCCGATCACTGGGGCGGCGGTCGCCGAGGACGATAGCCGTGTCGACTTCGATATCCCTGACACCGGCTTCACCAAGGAAGATGTGACGGCCCGCCTGATGGAGCTGGTGCGCGCCGATCATCCGATCTTCACCCGGTTGATCACCGACGACGAACTCGCCGCCAATCCCGGCCTGGTCAAATCGAAGAACGTCCGCCCGCCGGTCGGCACAGGAAAAATCCGCCTGGTCTGCATCGGCGATAACGGCTCGGTCGACAGCCAGCCCTGCGGTGGAACGCATGTGAAGTCGACCGGCGAGGTCGGCGAGATCCATATCGGCAAGATCGAGAAGAAGGGCCGCGAGAACCGGCGCTTCCGCATCCGCTTCGGGCCAATGCCGGCGAATTGATGCTCGAAGTTATGACGCATGATGTCGCCCGAAAACCGCTTCGCACTTTTCGGCATCATGCTCTAAACCGAGGCGGCCCAGGGAGATAACAAAATGGCGCAGGACAGTCCCTTCATCGTCGACGCCGACTGGCTGGAAAAGCAACTTGGCGAGCCCGGCCTCACCATCATCGACGCCTCCTGGTATCTGCCGGCGCAAAAGCGAGATGCCCGCGCCGAATACGATGCCGCGCACATTCCCGGCGCGCGCTTCCTCGACCAGGATGCGGTTTCCGACCCGGACTCCAAATTGCCGCACACCTTGGCCTCGCCGCAGCACTTTGCCCAGTATGTCGGCGCCATGGGCGTTACGGCTGATGACACAATCGTCGTCTATGACGGGCCTGGCCTGTTCTCGGCGCCGCGCGCCTGGTGGATGTTTCGGGTCATGGGCGTTTTCCAGGTCTATATTCTGAACGGCGGCTTCGACCGCTGGAAGGCCGAGGGGCGGCCAGTGACTTCCGAGCCGACCAAGATCGCGCCGAGCGTCTTCCATGCCGATTTCGACGAGGGCCGGGTCGTCGGCCTCGACGAGATGCGCAGGATCGTCGACGGCCGCAAGAGCCAGATCGCCGACGCGCGCTCGGCCGGCCGTTTCGCCGGAACCGATCCGGAGCCGCGTCCCGGCGTCCGTTCGGGCCATATGCCAGGCGCGCACAACGTCCCGATCACGGCGCTTGCAGAGAATGGCGAGTTGCTGCCCAAGGACCGCTTGCGCAAGGTGATCGAGGATGCCGGCATCGATTTGTCGGAGCCAGTGGTCACGTCCTGCGGCTCGGGCATCACGGCGGCGGCGATCACGCTGGCGCTGGAGACGCTCGGCCATACCGACAACCGGCTTTACGACGGATCCTGGACGGAATGGGGCGGTCTGAGCGACACGCCGGTGGTGACGGGGAAAGAATGATGGAAAACGGCGTGCCGAAAGATATCGACGTCACGGTCACGTTCCTGGAGATGCATGCCGCACCAGCGGTTTCGCCGCCGATCCCCTACAACCGCCAGATCGCGCTGCTGAAGACCAAGGACATCCCGCTCCATTTCTACCGCTATTTGATAGATCGCGTCGGGCGCAAATGGCACTGGGTCAATGTGCTGAGGATGAGCGACGAGGAGCTTGCCGCCGGCCTGCACCGCGAGGACCGCGACGTCAGGGTGCTCTATCTCGACGGCGCTCCTGCCGGCTTCTTCGACCTCAAGCCGCATCTGCCGGACGAAGTGGAGCTCGCCTATTTCGGCATGATGGAACATGCGCAAGGCCAGGGCCTCGGTCGCTGGTTCCTCGGCGCGGCGATCTCAGCGGCCTGGGCATATGGGCCAAAGTTCGTTTCCGTGCAGACCTGCACGCTCGACCACCCGGCGGCTCTGCCGCTGTACCAGAAACTCGGCTTCACGCCTGTGGCGCAGAAGAAGGAAGTCGTGCACCCGCTGACCTTCGCCGAGCGTTCGGCCAGCGTCATGCGGGCCTAGACCCGTTTTACGCTGCCGCCGAGCCCGACCGGCGGACGCATTCCCGGAATTGCCGTGGGCCTGAACCTTCCGTTCTTCGCCGCTTCAGACTGTCTTTGTCATTGTCCGGCCGCATTACGAGGCCGAGCTTGCAGGAGAAAGACATGTTGACCCGACGTATGTTTGCCGTAGCCGCGATCGCGGCAATTGCCATGCCGAGCCTGGCGTCCGCACAGGCGACCACGCCTTCCGCCGCGACGATCGAGCGGCAGCTCGAGGCCGCTCCCAGAAAGAAGCTGCGCCCCAATGAACGAGTCACCATTCGCGAGTTCAAGCGCCGCCCGGATCTGCGGCGCATGGCGCGTTCGATCGACATCCAGTCGATCAATTTCGAGTTCGGCTCGGCCGCCATTGCCCCCTCGCAATATGGCAAGGTCGAGATCATCGCCGACGCGCTCCATCGCATCCTGCGACGCGACCGTGGCGCCCGCATCCTGATCGAGGGCCACACCGACGCCGTAGGGTCTTTCGAATCGAACCAGGTCCTATCCGAGCGCCGGGCCGCCTCTCTGAAGCGGACCCTGGTAGGCGAGTTCGGCGTGCCCTCCTTCGCGCTGGAACCCTCGGCTATGGCGAGGAATTCCTGCTCGTGCCGACCCAGCAGGAGAACTGGCGCAACCGCCGCGTGACGCTGCGCCGCTTCGACGATTTCGTGCGGTAACGCTCAGCCCGACAATGCCGATGGTCGAGGGCCCGGCTGTGCAAAGCAGCCGGGCTCTGCATGTGTGCGCCGCCAGAGCAATTCCAGGAAAAGTGTGAGCGGTTTTCCGTCCGGAATTGCGTAAAAACAAAGAGTTAGAGCGGTTCGCCGTTTCCGTGAAACGGTGAAACACTCTAGGCAGGAATCGGGTGGGAAACACCGTCGTGCAAGCATAATTTCCCGACATCGACACCGGAGATTTGCCATGAGCATCCAGTTCAAAGCCTTGCCGACCGAAGCCGTGCGCGCCCTGCAGCGGGGAGGGCCCGATGCCTATGGCCTCACCCCGGAACACCGGATCTCCGACGGCGACGGCGTGCCCTGCAGGCACTGCATGAAGAACGTCGCAGCCGGCGAGGGCTACCTGATCCTAGCCTATCGGCCGTTTCCGCAAGTGCAGCCCTATGCCGAAACCGGCCCGATCTTCCTGCATGCCGAGGAATGCGAACGCGCCGCCGACGGGGATGCGCTGCCGGAAATGCTCGCAAGCAGCGACTATATCATGAGGGGTTATGGCGAAGACGATCGCATCGTCTATGGCAGCGGCGCGGTCACACCGACGGGCGACATCGCCGCTCGCGCGACAACACTGCTTGAGCGCGACGAGATCGCCTACATCCATGTCCGCTCGGCGCGGAATAACTGCTATCAATGCCGCATCGAGCGGGCCTGATCCGGCCCGATCCCAAACCGGCATGACCCAAAAAGAAGCCCGCCGATGGTCAGGCGGGCCGTTGGAGGGTCTGACAGAAGCTGTCGGCTAGTGCTGCCAGGCCGGAATTGTCCGAAACCGGCAAGCAGCACAAACCGCCAGTAGCATTGCGTGTCTAGGCATCTTTCCCGTCGGGCGAATGTGAAGAATTTCACACAAGGACGCATAACGGCCGAAAGACATGATCGAAGCTGTTCAAGACTGTCGTATTCTCGTCGCACTAGTACGCTAAAAAGTAATGGTTGATGATTTGTCGACCGCGGATGGACCGGCGGCGGATCGCAACACCGAGGAAGCGGGGCTTTTGCTCCGCTTTTTTGTGGCCCGGATTTCTCGACGAACAAGCTCGCGCGCGAAGAAAAGCCCGCCGGAATGACCGGCGGGCGACTGTATGAAGCTATGCTAGCCCGTCAGGCGGCCAGCACCGCCTTCGGCTCGACCATTTCGTAACCGAGCGCCTCGGCGACGGCGCGGTTGGTGATCTTGCCCTTATGGACATTGAGGCCGTTGCGCAGGTGATGGTCGTCGACCAGCGCCTTGAGGCCCTTGTCGGCGAGCTGCAGGCCATAGTGCAGTGTCGCGTTGTTGAGCGCGTGCGCCGAAGTGACCGGCACGGCGCCGGGCATGTTGGCGACACAATAGTGGATCACGCCGTCGACCTCATAGGTCGGATCGGCATGCGTCGTGGCATGCGAGGTCTCGAAGCAGCCGCCCTGGTCGATCGCGACATCGACCAGCACCGAGCCCTTCTTCATCCCGGACAGCATTTCGCGGGTGACGAGCTTGGGCGCCGCGGCGCCCGGGATCAGCACGGCGCCGATGACGACGTCGGCCGAGAAGCACTCCTCTTCCAGCGCCTCGACGGTCGAGTAACGAGTGTGGACGCGGCCGCCAAAGATGTCGTCGAGCTGGCGCAGGCGCGGGATCGAGCGGTCGATGATGGTGACGTCGGCGCCGAGGCCGGCCGCCATCTTGGCCGCATGCAGGCCGACGACGCCGCCGCCGAGCACGGTGACCTTGCCGGGCAGCACGCCTGGCACGCCGCCAAGCAGCACACCGCGGCCACCATTGGCCTTCTGCAGCGCCGTCGCGCCGGCCTGGATCGACAGGCGGCCGGCGACTTCCGACATCGGCGCCAGCAGCGGCAGGCCGCCGCGATCGTCGGTCACGGTCTCATAGGCAACGGCGGTGACGCCCGAAGCGAGAAGACCCTTGGTCTGCTCCGGATCCGGAGCAAGGTGCAGGTAGGTGTAGAGGATCTGGCCGTCGCGCAGCTGCACCCATTCATTGGGCTGCGGCTCCTTGACCTTGACGATCATGTCCGACTTGGCGAACACGTCGGCCGCCGTCTTGGCGATAGTCGCCCCAGCGGCGCGATAGGCATTGTCGTCGGCGCCGATGCCGGCGCCGGCACCAGTCTCGACCAGCACTTCGTGGCCATGCGCGACATATTCGCGGACCGAGCCGGGCGTCAGGCCGACGCGATATTCATGGTTCTTGATTTCCTTGGGGCAGCCGACACGCATCTTTCTTCTCCTGTCCGCGCCCTTTCAAGGGGCGCTCTCCCTGTCATTGGTGCATGCCATCAGCTCCGGAACGCCGCGCGATTTTGGAGGCGACACGCAATAATGGCAGTCAATCACGAATCGTTCCGTATGTGTTTGCGAATGCACTTGCGGCAAGGACCGCTCTTCGATAATCGTTGCGCAAAATAGCCGTAAATTCGCAGGAACCACGAAAAATGCCGCTCGACAGGATTGATATCGCCATTCTGGAGACTTTGCAGAAGGATGGCCGGATACCCAATGCGGCGCTTGCCGAGAAGGTCGGCCTTTCGCAATCGGCCTGCTCGCGCAGGCTCGACAATCTCGAGAAGTCCGGAACCATCCGCGGCTATCATGCGCGGCTTTCCAACAGCGCGCTCGGCCACCAGATGACAGCGATCGTGCACATATCGCTGTCGGGGCAATTCGAGAAGACGCTGTCGGATTTCGAGGCGGCGATCAAGCGCTGTCCGAACGTGCTCTCCTGCCATCTGATGTCGGGCGAATACGACTACATCCTTCGCATCGCGGCGAAGGATCTCGTCGACTATGAGCGTATTCACAAGGAGTGGCTGTCCGCCATGCCGCATGTGACGAAGATCAACTCGTCCTTCGCGCTGCGCGAGATCGTCGATCGCACGGCTGTCGGCTTGAGACCGGAGATGGCTTAGGGACTCATAACCAGCAGGAGGCAGCGGCGATATGACAGAAGAATCACCTTGCCCGAGTCATTGCCGGCAACCGCCGTCGTTCGCGTCTCGCGCGCCAGCTACGACCCGAGCCGCTTCGCGGAAGTCGATGCCGCGAGCAAGAAGACCTCGCAGTACATAATCCCGGCTATCAGACGGCTGCCGGGGCTCCTTCACTTTTATGCCGGCGTCTCGCCGAAAGGCTCGATCGTGCAGGTCAGTGTCTGGGACACCGAAGAGCATGCGGCGCAGCTCGACACTCTGAAGGAGATGGTCGTCGACGGCCGCAGGGATATGGAGGCGGTCGGCGTGACGTTCACCCCGATTTTCAACTATCCGATCGACTGGACCTGGACCGTCTAGGCAGTCGCGGCCTCCGTCACCACAGTCGTCATCGGAATGTCGTGCGGCTGCGGGTAGATGGTGGGTATGCGCTGCAATTCATAGCCGACGCCGATCACCAGCGGCCTGAAGGGTATGGCCGCCAGCGTGCGGTCGTAGAAGCCGCCGCCATAGCCCAGCCGATACTTGCCTGGATCGATGCCGACGATCGGCGAAATCACGATGTCGGGCAGGACCGGATCGCCCTCGGCCGGAATCGGGATATTCCAGACGCCTTTTTCCAGCCGGTCGCCCGGCTTGTAGGCGCGAAACACCAGCGGCTGGCCCTTCTCGATGACGACAGGCAGCGCGGTGCGGCCGCCGCGCTCATTGACCGAGGCCATCCAGCCGCGCAGATCCGGCTCACCGCGAAACGGCCAGTAGAGGCTGACCATCCGGCCATCTATGTCGCCGATCAGCGCGTCGAGGCCATCGGCGATACGCGCCGACATCGCGGCGCGAACGTCGGCCGAAACGGTAAGGCGGGCATTGATGAGCCGCTCGCGCTCGGCCTTGCGCCATCGCCTGACATCCGTCCAGTCGGAGAGCGGCTCGCGGTATTCCGGGTCGAGTTCGTGCAGGAAGCAGGGCGGCGAGGCGTATTGCGCCGGTCCTTCATCGTCGCGGTCGTCAGCCATGATAGGCTCCTGTCGTGGTGCCTAACGCTATACCCACGGGAGTGCGCGTACATGTGCAATCACGACGCCGCGCGACGACTCTGGGGCATGTTTCCCAGCCGGCAAGATGTTGTTGCAGCGCACAAAATACCTACATCTCTGTGTGGTAGTTTACGCCGCGAGGTAGATCGGAATGAGCGAAGCCAGCCATCATGTCGTGGTCGTCGGCGCCGGGTTCGGCGGGCTTGAACTCACCCGCGCGCTGGCGGGTGCGCCCGTGCGCATCACGATGATCGACAAGCGCAATCACCATCTTTTTCAACCGCTGCTTTACCAGGTGGCGACGACGTCGCTGGCGACTTCGGAGGTGGCCTGGCCGATCCGTCATCTCTTACGCCGGCGCAAGGACGTGACAACGCTTCTCGGCACTGTCACCGGCGTCGACCGCTCCGGCAAGCGCGTGCTACTCGAAGACGGCGGCTCGGTTCCCTACGACACGCTCGTGCTCGCCACCGGCGCGCGCCACGCCTATTTCGGCCATGACGAATGGGAACCCTTCGCGCCGGGCCTGAAGACGCTCGAAGATGCCACCACGATCCGGCGCCGCATCCTGCTCGCTTTCGAGCAGGCGGAGCGCGAAACCGATCCGGCGAAGCGCCAGGCGCTGCTGACGCTGGTCATCGTCGGCGGCGGCCCTACGGGCGTCGAGCTCGCCGGCACCATTGTCGAGCTGGCGCATGACACGTTGCGCGGCGAGTTCCACAACATCGACACCCGCCAGGCGCGCGTCGTGCTTATCGAGGCCGGAGACCGCATCCTGGCCAATTTCGCGCCGCAGCTTTCCGACTATGCCCGAGAGGCGCTGGAACGGCTCGGCGTCACTGTCGAGCTCGGGCGCCCCGTCACCAGGCTCGACGCCGAGGGCGTCGTCTTCGGCGACAAGCAGCTAGCGGCAAGGACCATCATCTGGGCAGCCGGCGTTGCCGCTTCGCCAGCCGCCGAATGGCTGCGGGCGCCGGCCGACCGAGCCGGCAGGGTGCTGGTCGAACCCGATTTGACCGTGCCGGGCAATCCAGACATTTTCGTTATCGGCGACACCGCGCATGTGCTGAGGCCGGATGGCAAGCCGGTGCCAGGCGTGGCGCCTTCGGCCAAGCAGGAGGGCAAGCATGTCGCCGCGACGATCAAGGCGCGGCTTGCCGGCGACACGGCCACGCGTCCCTTCCTGTACCGGCATTCCGGCGATCTGGCGACGATCGGCAAACGCGCCGCGGCCATCGATTTCGGCTGGATCAAGCTCACCGGCTGGCTCGCCTGGTGGCTGTGGGGTATCGCCCACATCTATTTCCTGATCGACTTCCGCAACCGCCTGGCGGTCTCGCTTAGCTGGCTATGGATTTATCTCACGGGCCAGCGCAGTGCCCGGCTGATCACGCAAGGCGACGACGACAAGAGCTGAGCGCCTCGCCGCCGTCCGTTTCATCGACGCGTGACCCTTTGGTGATCGCGGCGCGTCACCTTGTCGTGATCGTAAGGCCTCCGGCAAACATGGACTCAAGGCGTCTTCAACGCCATGCTCCGGCTGGGGCAGGGGTTGCAGCATTGTCGAACAGGAGAGCACGATGTCACGACTGCCGCCCCCTCGTAGTGAATTCTCCCGCCGCGAATTCCTGGCCGGCGTTGCTGCCGGCGGCGCGCTGATCATGCTGCACCCATTCTCCGCCCACGCCGCGACCAACCAGGCGCATCTTAGGATCATGGAGACCACCGACATCCATGTGAACCTGCTGCCTTACGATTACTACGCCGACAAAGCGAACGACACGATGGGCCTCTCGCGCACCGCCTCGCTGATCGACGCGGTGCGTAAGGAAGCCACGAATTCGATGCTGATCGACAATGGCGACCTCCTGCAGGGCAGTCCGATGGGCGACTATGTCGCCTATGAGAAGGGCATGAAGGATGGCGACCTGCACCCAGTCATGAAGGGCATGAACCTGCTCGGCTATGAGTGCTCGACGCTCGGCAACCACGAATTCAACTACGGCTTGTCCTTCCTCGACAAGGTGCTGGCCGGCGCCAACTTTCCCTTCGTCTGCGCGAACCTGATCCGTCGCACCACGCTGGCCAGCAACCCTCGCGACGACAAGCTCTATCTCAAGCCCTATGTCATCCTCGACAGGAAGATCAAGGACGGGTCGGGCACCGAGCAGCCGATCAGGATCGGCGTCATCGGCTTCGTGCCGCCGCAGATCATGGTCTGGGATCTCAAGAACCTCGAAGGCAACGTCCAGACGCGCGACATCGTCGAGGCGGCCAAGGCCTGGGTGCCGCAGATCAGGGAAGAGGGCGCAGATATCGTCATCGCGCTCTCGCATTCCGGCATCGATATCAAGCAGGGCGACAAAATGGAGAACGCTTCCTTCTTCGTCGCCGGCGTCGAGGGCATCGACGCCGTCTTCACCGGCCACCAGCATCTGGTCTTTCCGGGCAAAAAGGATTTCCAGTCGCTTCAAGGCGTCGACGCCGAAAAGGGTACGCTGCAAGGCAAGCCCGCGGTCATGGGCGGCTTCTGGGGTTCGCACATGGGCTTGATCGACCTGCTTTTGGAACGCGACGGCTCGAAATGGCGGGTCGTCTCGGCCACCTCCGAGGCGCGGCCGATCTATGAGCGCGTCGACAACAAGAACAAGGCGAAGGTCGGCGACGACAAGCGCATCATCGCCGCGCTCGAGCAGGATCACCAGGCGACGCTTGCCTATGTCCGCCGCCCGGTCGGCAAGACATCGGCGCCGCTCTATTCTTATTTCGCGCTGGTCGCAGACGATCCGTCCGTGCAGATCGTCAACCAGGCGCAGAGCTGGTACCTCAAGGACATACTGAAGAGCACGAAGTGGAAGGACGTGCCGCTGCTGTCGGCTGCAGCACCTTTCAAGGCCGGCGGCCGCAACGGCGCCGACTACTATACCGACGTTCCCGCGGGCGACATCGCCATCAAGAACGTCGCCGATCTCTATCTCTACCCGAACACGGTCCGTGCCGTCGAAATCACCGGCGCCGAGGTGAGGGAATGGCTGGAGATGTCGGCCGGCATCTTCAACCATATCGAGCCGGGCAAGGCGGACCAGCCGCTCATCAACACCGATTTCCCCTCCTACAATTTCGACGTCATCGATGGCGTCACCTACAGGATCGACCTGTCGCAGCCGCCGAAATACGACGCCAAGGGCAGCGTCGCGAATGCCGGCTCCAACCGTATCGTCGATTTGAAATTCGACGGAAAACCGATTGATCCGGCAGCGAAATTCGTCGTCGCCACCAACAATTACCGTGCCGGCGGCGGCGGCAATTTCCCCGACATCAACGCTTCCAAGATCATCTACGAGGCGCCCGACACCAACCGCGACGTGATCGTGCGCTATGTCGTCAGCGAGGGCACGATCAATCCTTCCGCCGACGACAACTGGTCCTTCGTGCCACTGCCCGGCGCCAGCGTCGTCTTCGAGACGGGACCGAGGGCCAAGGATTTCATCGCCGGGGTGAAATCCCTGAAGATCGAACCTGCCGGCGATGGTGAGGCTGGTTTTGCCAAATACCGCATCACGCTTTGATGCTGCTGCCGCTCCCACTGGTTCCAGCCGGCCACATGCGCTAGTTTTAGCCATGCGTTATGTAATCGTCATCGCAGCCATTGCCTTCTTCCTGATCTGGGATGGCCTCTACAATCATGGTCACTATCTCGACGTGACCGTGCGGGAAATGTCGCGCATCGTGCGCCATGTCACCGGATAAAGCCTTGCCGGTTGCACATCGCGGGCGCGACATCGTTGCCGGTTGACGCTCAGGCGTCGCTCCCACAAGAACACCGCTGAATCGACGATCACGGAGGTTGGCTTGATCCGCCACATCGTTTTCTTCAGCGTGCGGCGCAAGGAAGATGTCGAGGCTGTGCGCTCGGGCCTGCTGGCGCTTGGCAAGATTCCGCACTCCAAGCATTTCGAAGTGACGCTCAACACCAAGGTCGATCTGTTCTCCAACGCGATCGACGTGGTCGTCTATGCCGAGTTCCAGGACGAGGCGGCGCTTGCCGCCTATAAGGCGCATCCGATCTATGCCGATACGACCAGCAAGGTGAAGCCGCTGCGCGAACTGCGCTATTCGGCCGATGTCGTGGCCGCGGCCTGAACCGGGCAAGCGCGCTCCGCTGCTCTTGAACCGTGGGCCGGAATGGGGCACACCGCGCCGGCATGACCAAAAAATCAGCTCATCCGCTCGACCATCTCGTTCTGCCGGCACAGAATCTTGATGCCGTTCGCTCGCGCCTGACGTCGCTCGGCTTTGTCGTCGCGCCCACGGGCTTCCACCCCTTCGGCACGGAGAATGCCTGCGTCTTTTTCACCGACGGCACCTATCTGGAGCCGCTGGCGGTCGGAAATGAACAGACGGCGGACCTCGCCATAAGCGAAGGGAATGTCTTCGTCGCGCGCGACCGTCTTTACCGTCAAACCGTTGGCGATGAAGGTTTTTCGGCGGTCGTCTTCGGAACGGCCAATGCCGATGCCGATCATACGCGCTATGTCGAAGCCGGTCTTTCGGCCGGCGAAATGCTGAGCTTCTCGCGCGCCTTTACCGACGCAAACGGCAAAAGCGACATGGCTTCCTTCAAGCTGGCATTCGTATCCGACAAGGAGGCCGACGAGGCCTTCCTCTTCGCCTGCCAGCGCATCAACGCGCCCAAGATCGATCGCACGGCGCTGCAGACGCACGCCAATGGCGTGACGGGTATTCTCGAAATTATAGCGGTCAGCGACAGGCCTGCCGGCCAGATCGGATTGATCGCGACCGCCGCCGAAGCTGGTGTGAGCGACGGCGATGCCGTGCGGCTGCCGAATGCGGTCCTTAGCGTTTTCTCGTCCGAAGATTATGGCTCGCGCTTCGGCCTGACGGTCGCGCCATCGCCGAACCTGCGCTTCACGGCCATCGTTTTCTCGGTTGGCGACACGGCCGCCGCCAGGCGGCTGCTTGCGGAAAACGCAGTCCGACACAACATGAGCGGCAATGATATCGTCGTTCCACCGGCGCCCGGGCAGGGCGCCGCCTTCATCTTCCGGGAGACCCCATGAGCAAACCCCTGGCGCCCAATTCATCGGTAACCGTCGGCAAGGTCGTCTTCGCCAACAATGCGCCGCTGTCGCTGATCGCCGGCCCGTGCCAGCTTGAATCGCGCCAGCACGCCTTCGACATGGCCGGTGCGCTGAAGGAACTGACGGACCGGCTGGGCATCGGCCTCGTCTACAAGACCAGCTACGACAAGGCCAACCGCACCTCGCTTTCGGCGACGCGCGGTGCCGGCCTCGACGCGGCGATGCCGATTTTCGACGATCTGCGCAAGGAGTTTGGGCTCCCGGTGCTGACCGACGTCCACACCGAGGAACAATGCGCGATCGTGGCGCCGCATGTCGATGTCCTGCAGATCCCGGCCTTCCTGTCGCGCCAGACCGACATGCTGGTCGCCGCGGCAAAGACCGGCAAGGTCATCAATGTGAAGAAGGGCCAGTTCCTCGCGCCCTGGGACATGAAGAACGTCGTCGCCAAGATCACCGGTTCCGGCAATGGGAACGTGCTCGCCACCGAGCGCGGCGTCTCCTTCGGCTACAACACGCTGGTCTCGGACATGCGCGCGTTGCCGATCATGGCCGAGATCGGCGCCCCGGTGATCTTCGACGCCACCCATTCCGTGCAGCAGCCGGGCGGGCAGGGCGGTTCGTCGGGCGGTGAACGGCGCTTCGTCGCGACGCTCGCGCGCGCGGCCGTTGCCGTCGGCGTCGCCGGCGTCTTCATCGAGACCCACCAGGACCCGGACAACTCGACATCTTCCGACGGCCCCAACATGGTGCCGCTTAAGGACATGCCGGCGCTGCTGGAAAAGCTCATGGCCTTCGACCGCATCGCCAAGGGGCACTAAAGCCGGTTTCGGGATAAAGACATGCGTAAAATCAAAAACCCAAAGCGCATGAGCGAATCTGAAAGATCGCGACGCGCTTTAAGTCTCGGCCACCTCATTGGCCGTGGCTCGGGCCGCCCATCTCAATTGCGAAGACAGCGTAGTAGTTCAGTCCCTGCATCGGAGCGCTGACAGTCAGTATCCATCGAACATTGCCGTGGACCCGTTCATAGATCGGTGGGCCTCTCGAGGGTAGCGCGTCCGGTGGAATCTGGAAGGCGAAGGGAATACCGGTGCTCGAGCGGACCGATGTACTCGGCACGACGATCGTTTCGCGCCATTTGAGATCGTCCTTGTAGGTCGATTTTTGCGTTCCGCTGGCATTCACGACCGGTCCACCGACCCGATAAGTGCGGATGCATTTCAATTGCACGGTGTAGTCGCCGTTGGGAGTCAGATCGCGGCTCGAGCGCACCGCGCCTTCGAAGCGCCCGCCGGGCACTGCGGTTCCAGCTATCAGTGTCGTCGTACCGAACTTGCGAACCCGCAAGGTGTCGCGGATCGCCTTCAGCAACGCGTAGAACGCGATGACGAGAAAGACGACGGGGATGAAGATGAGCGGATTGAATTCGCGATCCGTGACGTCGAAGTTGAGCGGGAGCTCGAAATACCAGGGGATCAATATGCCGATCAGGCCCATGCCTGCGGCAAGGAAGTATCCGCTGGACGCATTGGCGGCGTTGGCGTCGACCACCGGTGCCGGCGCCTGCATGGTTGTCCGCCGATTGCGCGTGCGGCCCATCGCCACTCCCTCGCGTGACAATGCCATGCAGTGCGCCTCTGTGACAATGGCGAGGCCGCACCCGCCAAGCTTGTCGTGAAAGGGGGCCGGTTATACGCTTGGCCCCGTAACTGAGCGTCTTGGCAGGAGGAAGCCATGTCCGTTGCCCGCGTCACCGAAATCACGTCGTCGTCCAAGGTGAGCTTTCAGGATGCCATCGAAAAGGGCATCGCGCGCGCCGCAAAGACCCTGAAGAACGTCGAAGGCGCCTGGATCCAGGACCAGAAGATCGTCGTCGAGGACGGCAAGATCGCTGCCTACCGGGTCAACATGAAAGTTACCTTCATCCTCACCGACAGCTGAGCAAGCTTGTCGGGAACCTTAGCGCGCTCCTCTCATTGTCAATGCAGGCATTCAATCGAGAGGAGCACCACCATGACCACCCCGTCCGGGCACACCGAAGCCATTGCCGCCTCGCGCGTCATCGGCACGTCTGTCTACAACACCGAAGGCAAGAGCATCGGCAGCATCGAGGACGTGATGCTCGACAAGATGTCGAACGGCATCATGTTCGCCGTGATCGGCTTCGGCGGCTTCCTCGGCATGGGCGAAAAGTACCACGCCATTCCGTGGGCGACGCTCGACTATGACGAGGACAAAGGCGGCTACGTCGTGCCGTTCACCAAGGAGCAACTGCAGGCCGCGCCCGCATACTCGATCGACGAACTGACCGGCGCCGACGGCGAAGCCGCCCGCGATGCCTCGTTCCAGTATTACCACGTGAAGCCCTATTGGCATTGACCGCCTGATAGGCACCTAAAAACCAAAGGCCCCCGGGCAAAACTCGAGGGCCTTTGGCGTTTTGAACTACTGCGCCGCTTGGAGCGTCGATAATTCCACCGAGCTCTGCTGCGGCTTCTGATCGTCGCATGACGTCAGGAACGCCGCCGCGATCAGGAACAAACTCACGATACCGCTCAACTGGGACATGGCGAAACTCCTCCTGTTTCGCCCCGCGCGAACGCGACCATAGATGAGAAGGCCGCGCGACGCGCATGACTTATGATGACAGAAATTTGCGCTTCGTGAATCCGGCCCGCGGCAATAATTGCGGCGCCGCCGATTGCCTTTTGCGCCGCTTTGGCTAAGAGGGGCGCGACGCTTCAATCGATCAATCGGGGACATCGCAAATGACCGCCATCATCGACGTCGTCGGGCGTGAAATCCTGGACAGCCGTGGCAATCCGACCGTCGAGGTCGACGTGGTGCTGGAGGACGGCTCGATGGGCCGCGCCGCGGTGCCGTCCGGCGCATCGACCGGCGCGCACGAAGCGGTCGAACTGCGTGACGGCGGGCCGCGTTATCTCGGCAAGGGCGTGCAGCGCGCCGTCGAAGCGGTGAACGGCGAGCTGTTCGAGGCGATCGGCGGCATGGAAGCCGAGAACCAGATCCATATCGACCAGACGATGATCGAGCTCGACGGCACGCCGAACAAGAGCCGCCTCGGCGCCAATGCCATCCTTGGCGTCTCGCTGGCGGTCGCCAAGGCCGCGGCGGAAGCCGCCGGCCTGCCGCTCTACCGCTATGTCGGCGGCGCCAAGGCGCACATCCTGCCGGTGCCGATGATGAACATCATCAATGGCGGCGCCCATGCCGACAACCCGATCGACTTCCAGGAGTTCATGATCCTGCCGGTCGGCGCGCCGACGCTGCGCGACGGCGTGCGCTGGGGCTCGGAGATTTTCCACACGCTGCGCAAGAAGCTGAAGGATGCCGGCCACAACACCAATGTCGGCGACGAGGGCGGCTTCGCCCCCAATTTGAAGAGCGCGCCGTCGGCTCTCGATTTCATCATGGAATCGATCGAGAAGGCTGGCTTCAAGCCCGGCGAGGATGTCGCGCTCGGCCTCGACTGCGCGGCGACCGAGTTCTTCAAGGACGGCAACTACGTCTATGAGGGCGAGAAGAAGACTCGCGATCCGAAGGCGCAGGCCAAGTACCTTGCCAAGCTTGCTTCCGACTATCCGATCATCACCATCGAGGACGGCCTCGCCGAGGACGACTGGGAAGGCTGGAAGATCCTGACCGACCTGATCGGCAAGAAGACCCAGCTTGTCGGCGATGACCTCTTCGTCACCAACACGGCGCGGCTGCGCGACGGCATCCGCATGGGCGTCGCCAATTCGATCCTGGTCAAGGTCAACCAGATCGGCTCGCTGACCGAAACGCTCGACGCGGTCGAGACCGCGCACAAGGCCGGCTACACCGCCGTCATGTCGCACCGCTCGGGCGAGACCGAGGATTCGACCATTGCCGACCTCGCGGTCGCCACCAATTGCGGACAGATCAAGACCGGCTCGCTGTCGCGTTCGGACCGCATGGCCAAATACAACCAGCTCATCCGTATCGAGGAAGAGCTTGGCAAGCAGGCGCGCTACGCTGGCAAGTCGGTGGTCAAGGGCTGATCCAGCCCGGTAGCAGGGTTCGAAAAGGGCGGGGCATCCCGCCCTTTTTCATTTCCGGGTACTCCGGACGAGGTCGCCCGTAACCGTCCATTAAGCACAATCGGGCGAAATACGACTCATGGCCGCTTGCGTTCGCGGCCGCGAGGGTTCGGGTTATGTGGACACGTCAGCACAAGCAGAGAAACACCGGCAGGCTGATCATCCCTTCGCTTTGCGTGCTCTTCCTGGCCTATTTCGGCTTCCATGCCTATCACGGCGAGTTCGGCATTTATTCCAAGTATCGGCTCGAGGCCCGGGCGGTCGAACTGCAGGCTCAGCTTGATGCCGTGAAGGCGCGCCGGATCGACTTCGAGCGCCGCGTCCAGCTGATGCATGAAGGCACGCTGGAGAAGGATATGCTTGACGAGCAGGCCCGAAAGGCGCTCAATCTATCCCAACCCGACGAAATCACCATCATGTTGCCCCCCGC
The DNA here is from genome assembly GCF_004010375.2 of Mesorhizobium sp. M2E.F.Ca.ET.209.01.1.1. NCBI lineage: Bacteria > Pseudomonadati > Pseudomonadota > Alphaproteobacteria > Hyphomicrobiales > Phyllobacteriaceae > Mesorhizobium > Mesorhizobium sp. M2E.F.Ca.ET.209.01.1.1. Next base: position 31,961 of record NZ_SADP02000029.1, read on the forward strand.
GACGAAATAACCGAGTTCTGGTTAATCGCTCTTATTTGCAATGATTCTAATCGCTTAGATGCATGCCAGCCATGCATTTTTCAGCATGGCGCAATGCATCCTTGCATGTTAGCTTCTCACAAATCGGTGGGGAGGCGATCGATCTCCCTGAATGTCCGCAAAGAGACGCCAACAGGGAGTGACGCATGGCCACCGCCGCCAAAAAAGCGCCTGCCAAATCCAGATCCGACAACAAGTCCAGATCCGACAAGCAGCCCAATCTGTCAGCCCCCAAGCCCGCTGATTTCACCAAGGAAGAAGAGCTTTCCGCCTATAGGCACATGCTCTTGATCCGCCGCTTCGAGGAGAAGGCCGGCCAGCTTTACGGCATGGGCTTCATCGGCGGCTTCTGCCACCTCTATATCGGCCAGGAGGCCGTCGTCACCGGCATGAAGATGGCGCTGGTCGAAGGCGACCAAATGATCACCGCCTATCGCGACCATGGCCATATGCTGGCGATGGAGCTGTCGCCACGTGGCGTCATGGCCGAGCTCACCGGGCGCCGCGGCGGCCTGTCGAAGGGCAAGGGCGGCTCCATGCACATGTTCTCCAAGGAGAAGCATTTCTATGGCGGCCACGGCATCGTCGGCGCCCAGGTGTCGCTCGGCACCGGTCTCGCCTTCGCCAACCGCTACCGCGACAACAAGAACGTCTCGCTGACCTATTTCGGCGACGGCGCCGCCAACCAGGGCCAGGTCTATGAAAGCTTCAACATGGCCTCGCTGTGGAAGCTGCCGGTGATCTACATCATCGAAAACAACCGCTACGCCATGGGCACGTCCGTGTCGCGCTCGTCGGCTGAGACCGACTTCTCGCATCGCGGCGCCTCCTTCAGGATCCCCGGTATCCAGGTCGATGGCATGGATGTCCGCGCCGTGAAGTCGGCGGCCGATCTCGCCACCGAATGGTGCCGCGCCGGCAACGGCCCGCTCATCCTCGAGATGCAGACCTACCGCTACCGCGGCCATTCGATGTCCGACCCGGCGAAGTATCGCTCCAAGGAAGAGGTGCAGAAGATGCGCTCCGAGCACGACCCGATCGAGCAGGTTCGGGTGCGGCTGCTCGACAAGAAGTGGGCAAGCGAGGACGAGCTCAAGGCCATCGACAAGGAAGTCCGCGATATCGTCGCCGACGCCGCCGAATTCGCCCAGAACGACGCCGAGCCGGATCCGTCCGAGCTCTGGACCGACATCGTACTGTAAGGGGAGGGCAAGGACATGCCGATCGAAATTCTCATGCCCGCGCTCTCGCCGACGATGGAAGAGGGCAATCTTTCCAAATGGCTCAAGAACGAAGGCGACAAGGTCGTCGCCGGTGACGTGATCGCCGAGATCGAGACGGACAAGGCGACGATGGAAGTCGAGGCCGTCGACGAAGGCACGCTGGCCAAGATCGTCGTTCCGGCCGGCACCGAAGGCGTCAAGGTCAATGCGGTGATCGCCGTGCTCGCGGTCGACGGCGAAGACGTCGACAAGGCCGGCGAAGGCATCGGCGAGGAAGAGCCCAAGTCTGAAGCGGCAGCACCGGCGCCGGCCCCCGCCGCGGCCAAGAGCGAGGCTTCGGCCCCTGTCGCCGCCGCGCCGAAGACGGAAGTCGCGGCCGACCCGGACATTCCCGCCGGCACCGAAATGGTCTCGACCACCGTGCGCGAGGCGCTCCGCGACGCCATGGCTGAGGAAATGCGTCGCGACGGCGACGTCTTCGTCATGGGCGAGGAAGTCGCCGAATACCAGGGCGCCTACAAGATCACGCAGGGCCTGCTGCAGGAATTCGGGCCGCGCCGCGTCGTCGATACCCCGATCACCGAGCACGGCTTTGCCGGCGTCGGCGTAGGTGCCGCGATGGCCGGGCTGAAGCCGATCGTCGAGTTCATGACCTTCAACTTCGCCATGCAGGCGATCGACCAGATCATCAACTCGGCCGCCAAGACGCTCTATATGTCCGGCGGCCAGATGGGCGCGCCGATCGTCTTCCGTGGCCCGAACGGCGCCGCGGCCCGCGTCGCCGCGCAGCACTCGCAATGCTATGCCGCCTGGTACAGCCATATCCCCGGCCTCAAGGTGGTGATGCCCTACACGGCCGCCGACGCCAAGGGTTTGCTCAAGGCGGCGATCCGCGACCCGAACCCGGTCATCTTCCTCGAGAACGAGATCCTCTACGGCCATTCCTTCGAGGTGCCGAAGCTCGACGATTTCGTGCTGCCGATCGGCAAGGCTCGCATCCACAAGCAGGGCAAGGACGTCACCATCGTCTCCTTCGGCATCGGCATGACCTATGCGGTCAAGGCGGAGGCCGAACTGCGTGGCATGGGCATCGACGCCGAGATCATCGATTTGAGGACGGTCCGACCGCTCGACTTCGATACGATCATCGCCTCGGTGAAGAAGACCAACCGTCTCGTGGTGGTGGAAGAAGGTTTCCCACAGAGCTCGGTCGGCGACCACATCGCCAACCAGGTCTCGCAGCGCGCCTTCGACTTCCTCGACGCGCCGGTGATCACCATCGCCGGCAAGGACGTGCCTATGCCTTATGCGGCGAACCTCGAGAAGCTGGCGCTGCCAAACGTCGGTGAGGTCGTCGAGGCGGTCAAAGCCGTCACCTATCGCTGAGCCGGTCGGGAGGACATCATGCCAATCAACATCACCATGCCGGCGCTCTCGCCCACGATGGAAGAGGGCAATCTTTCCAAGTGGCTGGTCAAGGAAGGCGATAAGGTCTCGCCGGGCGACGTGATCGCCGAGATCGAGACCGACAAGGCGACGATGGAAGTTGAGGCCGTCGATGAAGGTACGGTCGCCAAGCTGGTGGTTCCAGCCGGCACCGAAGGCGTCAAGGTCAACGCGCTGATCGCGATACTGGCCGGCGAGGGCGAGGATGCAAGCGCTGCGGCCAAGAGCGGTGGCAGCGCCGCGCCAAAGGCCGAAGCCCCGAAGGCGGATACTCCGAAGGCCGAAGCCCCCAAGGAAGCACCCAAGCCGGCAGCCGCGACGCCCGCGCCGGCGAAGGCCGAGCCTGCTCCCGTCGCCAACGGCCACGCCGCCGGCGATCGCGTCTTCGCATCGCCGCTGGCCCGCCGCATCGCCAAGGACGCCGGCGTCGACGTGACGGCGCTGACGGGTTCCGGTCCGCATGGCCGCGTGGTGAAGGTCGACGTCGAGGCGGCGATCGCTTCCGGCGGCGCGAAAGCTGCCCCGGCTGCGAAGGCGCCCGCCGGCGCTCCCGGCGCGACTCCGGCCCCTGCCGCGAAGCCGATGTCGGACGACCAGGTGCTGAAGCTGTTCGCCGAGGGCTCTTACGAGCTTGTGCCGCATGACAATATGCGCAAGACCATCGCGCGCCGCCTGGTCGAGGCGAAGTCCACCATCCCGCATTTCTATTTGACGCTCGACTGCGAGCTCGACGCGCTGCTGGCGCTGCGCACGCAGCTCAATGCCGCCGCCCCGATGAGGAAGACCGACAAGGGCGAAGTTCCCGCCTACAAGCTCTCGGTCAACGACATGGTGATCAAGGCGATGGCAATGGCGCTGATGGCGGTACCGGATGCCAATGCCTCCTGGACCGAAAACGCCATGGTCAAGCACAAGCATGCCGATGTCGGCGTCGCCGTCTCGATCCCCGGTGGTCTGATCACGCCGATCATTCGCCATGCGGATGAAAAGACGCTGTCGGTGATCTCCAATGAGATGAAGGATCTCGCCAGCCGCGCCCGCAGCCGCAAGCTGAAGCCGGAAGAATATCAGGGCGGCACGACGGCGGTGTCGAACCTCGGCATGTTCGGCATCAAGGATTTTGCCGCCGTCATCAACCCGCCGCATGCGACGATCCTGGCGGTCGGCGCGGGCGAGGAGCGGGCGGTGGTGAAGAAGGGCGATATCAAGATAGCCACCGTGATGTCGGTGACCTTGTCCACCGATCACCGCGCGGTCGACGGCGCGCTCGGCGCCGAATTGCTCGGCGCATTCAAGCGCATGATCGAAAACCCGATGGGCATGCTGGTGTAGGACGGGAAAAGGCCGTGCGGAAATTCTTCACCGGCCTTTTCGCCTTGTTCTTTCCGTCGGGCGGATCGCGCGCTGGCGGCCTAGTCGACCGGTGACGGCAGGGGTGTGGCAAAAGCATGAAGACGATTCTCTGCTACGGCGACTCACTCACCTGGGGCTACGACGCCGCCAGCCTCGGCCGCCATGCGCTGGAAGACCGCTGGCCGAGCGTGCTTGGGGCTGAGCTCGGCGGCGATATCCAGGTCATCGCCGAAGGCCTCAACGGCCGCACCACGGCCTTCGACGACCATTTGGCCGGCGCCGACCGCAACGGCGCCCGTGTGCTGCCGACGATCCTGACCAGCCATGCGCCGCTCGACCTGATCATCATCATGCTCGGCGCCAACGACATGAAGCCGTGGATCCACGGCAATCCGGTCGCCGCCAAGCAAGGCATCCAGCGCCTGATCGACATCGTGCGCGGCCATGACTATCCGTTCGACTGGCCGGCACCCCAGATCCTCATTGTCGCGCCGCCGGTGGTGACGCGGACCGACAATGCCGAATTCAAGGAAATGTTTGCCGGCGGAGACGACGCCTCGAAGCGGCTGACACCGCAATATTCGCTGCTTGCTGACGAGGCCGGCTGCGGCTTCTTCGACGCCGGCACGGTGGCCGTCACCACGCCGCTCGACGGCGTCCATCTCGATGCCGAGAACACGCGGTGCATCGGTCAGGCTCTGGCGCCTCTCGTGCGCGTCATGCTCTCACTCTAACCTTCAAAAAGATCAGGGAGAAAAACCCGTGGCTGAATCCTACGACGTCATCATCATCGGCTCAGGCCCCGGCGGCTATGTCACGGCGGTGCGCTCCGCCCAGCTCGGCTTCAAGACGGCGATCGTTGAGCGCGAGCATCTTGGCGGCATCTGCCTGAACTGGGGCTGCATACCGACCAAGGCGCTGCTGCGCTCGGCCGAGATCATGCATTATTCGGATCACCTCAAGGACTACGGCCTGAAGCTCGAAGGCGGCAAGGTCAGTCCCGACACGGCGGCCGTCGTCGACCGTTCGCGAAAAGTGTCGCTGCGGCTCAACAACGGCGTCGGCTTCCTGATGAAGAAGAACAAGGTCGACGTCATCTGGGGCGAAGCGAAGCTGTCGAAGCCCGGTGAGGTCGTCATTTCGAAGACCGCGAAGAAGCCGATGGAGCCACAGCCGCCGGTGCCGAAGGGCGTCAAGGGCGAGGGCACCTACACAGCCAAGCACATCATCCTGGCGACCGGCGCCAGGCCGCGCGCGCTGCCCGGCATCGAGCCGGACGGCAAGCTGATCTGGACCTATTTCGAGGCCATGGTGCCGAAGGAAATGCCGAAATCGCTGCTGGTCATGGGCTCAGGCGCCATCGGCATCGAATTCGCCTCCTTCTACCGCACCATGGGCGCGGACGTGACGGTGGTCGAGCTGCTGCCGGCGGTGATGCCGGTCGAGGACGCCGAGGTCTCGAAATTCGCGCAGAAGCAGTTCGAGAAGCAGGGGATGAAGATCCTGCTGGAAGCCAAGGTGACCAAGGTCGAGAAGGGCGCCAACTCGGTCACCGCGCATGTCGAGATGAAGGACGGCAAGGTCGAGAAGATCACCGCCGACCGCATGATCTCGGCCGTCGGCGTGCAGGGCAATATCGAAAATCTCGGCCTGGAGGCGCTCGGCGTGAAGACGGACCGTGGCTGCGTTGTCGTCGACGGCTACGGCAAGACCAATGTGCCGGGAGTCTACGCCATTGGCGACGTCGCCGGCCCGCCGATGCTGGCCCACAAGGCCGAGCATGAGGGCGTCGTCTGCATCGAAAAAATCGCCAATTTCCCGGGCGTGCATGCCATCGACAAGCTGAAGATCCCCGGCTGCACCTATTGCAGCCCGCAGGTCGCGTCGGTCGGCCTGACCGAAGCCAAGGCCAAGGCCGAGGGCAAGGACATCCGCGTCGGGCGCTTCCCGTTCAGCGCCAACGGCAAGGCGATCGCGCTCGGCGAGGACCAGGGCTTCGTCAAGACCATCTTCGACAAGAAGACAGGGCAGCTGCTCGGCGCGCATATGGTGGGCGCCGAGGTGACCGAACTCATCCAAGGGTTTGTCGTGGCGATGAACCTGGAGACCACCGAGGAAGAGCTGATGCACACGATCTTCCCGCACCCGACGCTTTCGGAGATGATGAAAGAGAGCGTTCTCGACGCCTATGGCCGCGCTTTAAACGCATGACAGGTCATCAACCGATGACAGGTCACCAATCGGTGATAGGCCGCCAACCGGTGATAGATGGCCAATCCGTGCTAAATTGGTCGGGTGAGACTCACACGCGGCAGCCGGAGAACGCTGACGGCAAGGCAGTTCGTATCCGGATGCATTTTCACCTGATCGAGGAGGAACTGGCATATGCATTTGAATGGCGTCGGCTGGATCGCAGCCATCATCGTCGGCGGCCTGGCGGGCTGGCTCGCCGAGATGGTCATGAAGAGCAACACCGGCATCTTCATGAACATCATCATGGGCATCGTCGGCGCGATCGTGCTGAACGCGATCCTGCAGGCTCTCAACATTCAGTCGTTCGGCGTCGGCTGGGTGGCCTATCTGATCACCGGCTTCATCGGCGCCTGCCTGCTGATCTTCGTGGGGCGGCTTGTTCGCCGCTAAGGCGCGCGAATGCGTCGCTGAACGGAAGCCGCTATGCGAAAACGGCCGTGGCGGCATGCGCCGGCGCGGCCTTTTTCTTTGCGTTGAAAAGTCCTAGATGACGAAGATTGGCGGCTGAAAGCCGCGAAGGGTTTGAGATGGTCACAGTCGTAGACACGATCGCCAACCGGCCGCGCCCGCGGCATCCCGAGAAGGCGCACCGGCCCGACCAGGAGGTGCTGCGCAAGCCCGACTGGATCCGCGTCAAGGCGCCGGTCTCCAAGGGCTATGCCGAAACGCGCGAGATCGTGAAGTCGCACAAGCTTGTGACGGTATGCGAGGAGGCCGGCTGCCCGAACATCGGCGAATGCTGGGACAAGAAGCACGCCACCTTCATGATCATGGGCGAGATCTGCACGCGCGCCTGCGCCTTCTGCAATGTCGCGACCGGCATCCCGACCGCGCTCGATCCGGACGAGCCCGCGCGCGTCGCGCATGCCGTCAAGCAGATGGGGCTGAGCCACGTCGTCATCACCTCCGTCGACCGTGACGACCTTGCGGATGGCGGCGCGCAGCATTTCGCCGACGTCATCCGCGCCATCCGCGCGGCGACGCCCTCGACGACGATCGAGATCCTGACGCCCGACTTCCTGCGCAAGGACGGCGCGCTGGAGATCGTCGTCGCGGCCAAGCCCGACGTTTTCAACCACAATCTCGAAACCGTGCCGTCGAACTACCTGACGGTCCGGCCCGGCGCCCGCTATTTCCATTCGATCCGGCTTTTGCAGCGGGTCAAGGAACTCGACCCCTCGATCTTCACCAAATCCGGCATCATGGTCGGCCTCGGCGAGGAGCGGAACGAGGTGCTGCAATTGATGGATGATCTGCGCTCGGCCAATGTCGACTTCATGACCATCGGCCAGTACTTGCAGCCGTCGAAGAAGCACCATCCGGTGATCCGCTTCATCCCGCCGGACGAGTTCAAGTCCTACGAGACCATCGGCAAGACCAAGGGTTTCCTATTGATGGCATCGAGCCCGCTGACGCGCTCCTCGCACCACGCCGGCGAGGATTTCGCCCGGCTGCGCGCGGCGCGCGAGGCGCAGCTCGCGAAGGCCAGCTGACCTTCAATGCCGAAATTCGAGGCGACACGCCGCGTCGCGCATACACCGCAAGAGATGTTCGCGCTGGTGGCCGACATCGAGGCCTACCCGCAATTCCTGCCGCTCTGTGAATCGCTCACCGTGCGCTCGCGCAAGGAGCGCGACGGCCGCACCATCCTGGTCGCCGACATGAGCATCGGCTACAAGGCGATCCGCGAGACATTCACGACGCAGGTGCTGCTGAAGCCCGACGAGAATGCCATCGACGTCAAATACATCGACGGCCCGTTCAAATATCTCAGCAACATCTGGCGCTTCGATCCCGCCGAAGGCGGCTGCGAGGTGCATTTCTTCATCGACTACGAATTCAAGAGCCGCATTCTCGGCGCGCTGATGGGCACCATGTTCGACCGCGCCTTCCGCATGTTCTCGGAAGCCTTCGAGAAGCGCGCCGACGTCATCTATGCGGCAAAGTCGACCTAACGCTCTCCAAGCGCCCGTAGCCCAAGTTGCAGCGCGTGCCGCACCGTCTCATGCCGGATGAATTCGCGGCCCTTTTGACCGAACAATTGCTGTTCGGCGACGACTGGCTGCCCGGCCAATGCAATCCCGAACCAGACAAGGCCGACCGGCTTGTCCGCCGAGCCGCCGCTGGGGCCTGCGATGCCGGTGACGGCGAGGGAAAGGCTTGCTTGCGAATGCGCCAGCGCGCCCGCGGCCATCTCCAGCACCGTCTCGCGCGAGACCGCGCCATGCGAGTCGAGCGTGGCCGCGGAAACGCCGAGCATCTCCATCTTGGCTTCGTTGGAATAGGTGATGAAGCCGCGATCGACCACGGCGGACGAACCGGCAATGTCGGTCAGCGCGGCAATGATCAGGCCGCCGGTGCAGCTTTCGGCGGTCGCCAGCATGATGCCGCGCTGCTGGCAGGCCTGGAGCAGGGCGTTTGCAAGTTCAGCGTTGCTCATGCCGGCACTTCTCCCGGATAGACCACGCTGGCGGTGGCGATCGCGGCAATGCCTTCGCCGCGCCCGACAAAGCCGAGCTTCTCATTGGTCGTCGCCTTGATCGAAATACGCTCGGGCGCGATGCCGAGCATAGCCGAAAGCGCCTCGGTCATCGCCGCGCGATGCGGCCCGACGCGCGGCGCCTCGCAGATCAGCGTGATGTCGGCATTGGCGATGCGCCCGCCGCGCTCCCGCACCAGCTTGGCCGCGTGCTCGACGAAGATCCTTGAGGCCGCACCCTTCCATTGCGGGTCCGACGGCGGGAAGTGCGTGCCGATGTCGCCGGCGCCGCAGGTGGCAAGCAGCGCGTCGGTCAGCGCGTGAAGCCCGACATCGGCGTCCGAATGCCCGGAGAGTTTTCGCTCATAGGGAATGGCGACGCCACACAAGGTGACGTGGTCGCCAGGCTCGAACGCATGCACGTCGTAGCCATTGCCGGTGCGAATATCCGGGAAGCGCTGCTGCGCGCTGGAGAGCCGCTGGTCGGCCAATGCGATGTCCCTTGCCCAGGTGAGTTTGACGTTGTCCGGCGATCCAGGAACGATCTTGACCGGTATCTGTGCCCATTCGGCAATCGCCGCGTCGTCGGTGAATTCCGCCTTGCCCAGATGATACGCCTTCTCATGCGCGGCAAGCAGCGGCCAGTACGGAAAACCCTGCGGCGTCTGCGCGGCATGAAGGCCTGACCTCGACACCGTCTCGTCGATCATGCCGGTGGCCGATTCCCGCTTCAGCGTGTCGGCGACGGGCAGCGCCGGTAGCGCACCCTGGCGTTCGCCGATGGCTTCGATGGTGCGGTCGATCAGCCCGGCGTCGACGAACGGGCGTACGGCATCATGCACAAGCACTTTTGCGGGTGCCTGATCCCGCAACGCCAGGAGGCCGAGCCGGACGGAGGCCTGGCGCGATGGACCGCCGATAACGGTAATGAGGCGCTCGGCGTGCGCTCCCGCCGAGCGCTGCAGAAGCTCGGCATCGTCGGCGTGGATGGCGACAACAACCGGGCCGATCAACGGATGGGAGAGAAAGATATCCAGAGTATGGGCGATAACGGCACGGCCGCCGATGCGCTGATATTGCTTCGGACCTTCGGCCTGACCGGCGCGCGCGCCTCGGCCGGCGGCAACGATTACCACCCCGATCCCGCCGCTTGGGGACACCGCTTGCTTTTCGCTTGCCTCACTCATTCCGATCGGTCCTAGTCGGGGTAATGGCCGAAGGCCAGCATTTTCCAAAATGCGCCTTAATGTGACGTCATTGCGCGTTGCACAACGCCGCACTTCTGGCTAGAGAATGTGCAACGATCGAACATGCTTGGTTTTTGTGCATGGCTGGACTGACCATATTGGCATCGCCACTCGATATCGGCGGCGTGAAAATCCGCAATCGCGTTTTCCTCGCGCCGATGTCGGGCATCACCGACGAGCCGTTCCGGCAGCGCGCCCACGGGCATGGCGCGGGACTGGTCGTGTCGGAAATGGTGGCGAGCGGCGAGCTGGCCAAGGGCAGGGCCGGCTGCGACCTGCGCATCCGCCATTCCGGCCTGCCGGTGCATATGGTGCAGCTTGCCGGCCGTGAGGCTGTGCACATGGCCGAAGGCGCGCGAATCGCGGCGGGCGAGGGCGCCGATATCATCGACATCAACATGGGCTGCCCGGCGAAGAAGGTGACCGGCGGCTATGCCGGTTCGGCGCTGATGCGCGACCTCGACCACGCGCTGTCGCTGATCGACGCGGTGGTCGGCGCCGTGTCGGTGCCGGTGACGGTCAAGATGCGGCTCGGCTGGGACGAAAGCGCGCTCAATGCGACGATGCTGGCGCGCCGCGCGGAGCAGGCCGGCGTCAGGATGGTGACCGTTCATGGCCGCACGCGCTGCCAGTTCTATCAAGGCAAGGCCGACTGGCGCGCGATCGCGCGCGTCAAGCAAGCCGTCTCGATCCCGGTGGTGGCCAACGGCGATGTCGGCTCGCCTGAGGAAGCAGCGGCGATCCTCGAACTTTCCGGCGCCGACGCGGTGATGGTCGGTCGCGCGCATTATGGCACGCCATGGGTCGCGGGCAGCATTGCGACGGCCGCGGCCGGTGCAAACACACAAGGCATTCCATTCACGCCGCAAGAGTTAACCGATTACGTCGCCTCGCATTACGAGGACATGCTTTCGCTCTACGGCATCGAAAGCGGGCTGCGCCAGGCGCGCAAGCATCTCGGCTGGTATCTCGACCGCCACGGTCCCGATGTTTCTGCCGAACTACGCAAACGCATTCTCACATCCTTCGAACCCGGCGAAGTCGTTGCAGCATTGCGCCGCGCGTTTGTCGACGGCGCGCAGTCGACCGGCCTGCGGAGCGCGGCATGAAGGCGGATGTCCCACAGCCGACTGGCATGGCGGACGCCGCCAACATCGTGCTCAACACCATCCGCCGCCCGGTGATCATGGTCGATCCCGACGGCTTCATCACTTTCGCCAACGCGGATGCCGAGGACTTCTTCCGCTCCAGCGCGACCATGCTCGCCCGCAACACGCTCTCCAAACTGGTGCCGTTCGGCAGCCCGCTGCTGACGCTCGTCGACCAGGTGCGCGAGCGCCGCGCGCCGGTCAACGAATACCGCGTCGACGTGTCGTCGCCGCGCCTCGGCATCGAGAAGATGGTCGATCTCTATGTCGCGCCGGTGCCCGAGTTTCCGGGTTCCGTTGTCGTCATGTTCCAGGAACGGTCGATGGCCGACAAGATCGACCGCCAGATGACGCATCGGGGTGCTGCGCGCTCCGTCACCGGCCTGGCCGCCATGCTGGCGCATGAGATCAAGAACCCGCTCTCGGGCATTCGTGGCGCCGCCCAGTTGCTCGAACTGTCGGCCTCGGACGAGGATCGGGCGCTCACCCGCCTGATCACCGACGAAACCGACCGCATCGTCTCGCTGGTCGACCGCATGGAGGTCTTTTCCGACGAGCGGCCGATCGAGCGTTTTCCGGTCAACATCCATGTCGTGCTCGACCATGTGAAGGCGATCGCCAAGAACGGTTTTGCCAGGCGGATCAAGATCTTGGAGGAATATGATCCATCATTGCCTCCGGTCTTCGCCAACCGTGACCAACTGATCCAGGTCTTCCTCAACCTGGTCAAGAATGCCGCCGAGGCGATCGGATCGGATCCGCAGGGTGAGATCGTGCTGTCGACGGCCTTTCGTCCCGGCATCCGCGTTTCCGTACCTGGAACGCAGGACCGTGTCTCGCTGCCGCTGGAATTCTGCGTGCATGACAATGGCCCCGGCGTATCGGAAGACATCCTGCCGATCCTGTTCGATCCGTTCATCACCACCAAGCCGAATGGTTCCGGCCTCGGGCTGGCGCTGGTCGCCAAGATCGTCGGCGAGCATGGCGGCATCATCGAATGCGATTCGACTGCCCGCGGCACCACTTTCCGCGTCCTGATGCCGGCCTGGAAGGAGACTTCGCCCGGCTTGGGCGATGAAGCTGAAGGAGACCGCAAATGAGCGTTCGCGGCAATATTCTGGTCGCCGACGACGATGCGGCCATCCGCACCGTGCTCAACCAGGCGCTGTCGCGCGTCGGCCACGAGGTGCGTGTCACCTCGAACGCCTCGACCCTGTGGCGCTGGGTCGCGGCGGGGGAAGGCGATCTCGTGATCACCGATGTGGTGATGCCGGACGAAAACGCTTTCGACATGCTGCCGCGCATCAAGAAGGCGCGGCCCGAGCTGCCGGTCATCGTCATGAGCGCCCAGAACACGTTCATGACCGCCATCCGCGCGTCCGAGACCGGCGCCTACGAATATCTGCCGAAGCCGTTCGACCTCACCGAACTGCTCAACATCGTCAACCGGGCGTTGTCCGAGCCGAAGCGGCCGAAGCTCGACGCCCGCGCCGAAGACCAGCCGGAAACGATGCCGCTGGTCGGCCGCTCCGCCGCCATGCAGGACATCTACCGCATGCTGGCGCGCATGATGCAGACCGATCTCACGGTGATGATCAGCGGCGAGTCCGGCACCGGCAAGGAGCTGGTGGCACGCGCGCTGCACGAATATGGCCGACGCCGCGGCGGCCCATTCGTGGCCATCAACATGGCGGCGATCCCGCGCGATCTCATCGAATCGGAACTGTTCGGCCACGAGAAGGGCGCCTTCACCGGCGCGCAGAACCGTTCGAGCGGCCGCTTCGAACAGGCGGAGGGCGGCACGCTGTTCCTCGACGAGATCGGCGACATGCCGATGGAAGCGCAGACCCGGCTGCTGCGCGTCCTGCAGCAGGGTGAATACACGACGGTCGGCGGCCGCACACCGATCAAGACCGACGTGCGCATCGTCGCGGCCACCAACAAGGACCTGCGCACGCTGATCAACCAGGGCCTGTTTCGCGAAGACCTGTTCTATCGCCTCAACGTTGTGCCGCTCAGGCTGCCGGCGCTGCGCGAGCGTTCGGAGGACATTCCCGACCTGGTGCGGCACTTCTTCAAGCTGGGCGCCAGCGAGGGCCTGCAGACCAAGCGCATTTCGTCCGGCGGCATCGAGCTCATGAAGCGCTATCCCTGGCCGGGCAATGTGCGCGAGCTGGAAAACCTGGTGCGCCGGCTGGCCGCCCTCTACTCGCAGGACGAGATTTCGTCGGAGATCATCGAGTCCGAGCTCAAGACCGGCGAGAGGCCGGTCGTGCCGGACGGCGGCGCGCTCATTCCTGATGATCTGTCGATCGGCCAGGCGGTCGAGCATTTCCTGCAGCGCTATTTCGCCTCCTTCGCCGGCGAATTGCCCCCGTCGGGGCTTTACCAGCGTATTCTCGCCGAGGTCGAATATCCGCTGGTGCTGGCCTCGATGACGGCGACGCGCGGCAACCAGATCAAGGCTGCGGAGCTTTTGGGGCTCAACCGCAACACGCTGCGCAAGAAGATCCGCGAGCTTGGCGTCAATGTCTACAAGTCGTCCAGGCAGCCATAGCGCCGCCTCGTGCTTGCGGTAATTGGCGAATTGACGGGGGAAAGATTTCCTCCTCGGCCACACTTGTTGCATAATCGCCACAATGCGTTGCATACATCCGACGCAATGACCGACTCTGTACCGCGACATGGCAGCTGAGGCTCCGACCCTGAACCAACCGCTTTTCAGTCAGGCCGGCACGCGTGACGGCCGACGACTGCTGGCGCTGCCCGGCGTGGTCGCCATCGCCGGCGCGGTGATCACGGCGGCGATCTCGTTTGCCATCCTGGTCGGCGCAACGCCGATCGCGCCGACCGCCGACACGACCTGGGCCCTCGTCGCGGCCAACGCTGTCTTTGTTCTGTTCCTGATCGCGCTGATCGCCCGCGAGGTGCGCCGCATCGTCCTGGCGCGGCGCCACGGCAGGGCCGCCTCGCGGCTGCATGTGCGCATCGTCGCGATGTTCGCGCTGGTTGCCGCCATCCCGGCCATCATGGTGGCGATCATCGCCTCAATCACGCTCGACATCGGCCTCGACCGCTGGTTCGAGATCCGCACCAAGACGATCGTCAACTCGTCGCTGTCGATCGCCGACGCCTATGTGCAGGAGAACGCGCGCAACCTGCAGGGCACGACATTGTCGATGGCCTACGATCTCGACGCCTCGCGCACGCTCTACGGCCTCGACCGCAGTGGTTTCCTCGATCTGTTGAACAAGGAAGCCGTTGGCCGCGGACTGGCGCACGCCGCCCTGATCAAGCCTGACGGCTCGTTCGTCATGAAAGCCAAGACCGACGCCGACTTCGCCATGCCTGAGCCGCCGGCGGGCGCCGTCGACACCGCGGCGGCCGGCAAGCCGGTGCTGATCGAGCCGCGCACCCGCAACATCATGGGCGCCATCATCAAGCTGCGCGAGATCGAAGGGCTCTACCTCTATACGATCCGGCTGGTAGATCCGGACGTCATCAAGGCGCGCCAGATCGTCAGCTCCAACACCGACGAATACCGCAACCTCGAGGATAACCGCCGCACCTCGCAGGTCGCCTTTGCATTGCCTTACCTGTCGCTCACGCTGATCATTATCCTGTCGGCGATCTGGACCGGCATCGCCGTTGCCGACCGGATCGTGCGGCCGATCCGTCAGCTGATCGGCGCCGCCGACGAAGTGGCCACCGGCAATCTCGACGTCGCCGTGCCCGTGCGCCAATCCGACGGCGATGTCGCCTCGCTCGGCGAGACCTTCAACAACATGATCCTCGAGCTCAAATCGCAGCGCAACGAGCTCCTTTCGGCCAAGGATCTGATCGACGAGCGCCGGCGTTTCTCCGAGGCGGTGCTGGCCGGCGTCACCGCAGGCGTCATCGGCGTCGACCCCTACGGCATTATCACCATCGTCAATCGCTCGGCCGAAACCATGCTGGCGATTTCGGCAAGTGCGACGCTCGGCCAGAACCTTTCGGCGGTCCTGCCCCTTGTCGGCCGGGTCTTCGAGATCGGACGCCAGTCGGGCAAGCCGGTCTACCGCGAGCAGGTGACCTTCTTCCGCACCGGTCTGGAGCGCACGTTCAACGTCCAGGTCACCGTCGAGTCCGGCGACGACGGCGAGGAAGAGAAATCCTACGTGGTCACGGTCGACGACATCACCGATCTCGTCCAGGCGCAGCGTTCCTCGGCCTGGGCGGATGTGGCGCGGCGCATCGCGCATGAGATCAAGAACCCGCTGACGCCGATCCAGCTCTCGGCCGAGCGCATCAGGCGCCGCTACGGCAAGGTCATCACCGAGGATCGCGAGGTCTTCGACCAGTGCACCGATACCATCATCCGCCAGGTCGAGGACATCGGCCGCATGGTGGACGAATTCTCGGCCTTCGCCCGCATGCCGAAGCCGGAGATGAAGGCGATCGACCTTCGTGAGTCGCTGCGCGAGGCCTCTTTCCTGGTCGAGGTCAGCCGCCCCGACATCGCTTTCCAGCGCGATTTCGGCAGCGAGCCGTTGAAGGGCACTTTCGACAGCCGCCTGATGGCGCAGGCCTTCGGCAACGTCATCAAGAACGCCGCCGAGGCGATCGACGGACTTGATCCGGAGGATCGCTCGGACGGCACAATCCGGATTCAAGCGGGGCGCCAAGATGGTGCCATACGAATCGACGTTATCGACAACGGCAAGGGGCTGCCGCGCGAGAATCGCCAAAGGCTTCTCGAGCCCTATATGACGACGCGCGAGAAGGGCACCGGACTTGGCCTCGCTATCGTCAAGAAGATCGTGGAAGACCATGGCGGCCGTCTCGAATTGCACGACGCGCCAGTGGATTTCCATGGTGGCCGGGGCGCGATGATCTCGATCATCCTGCCGCCGGCGACGGTCGTAGCCGCGCCGCCACGCGGTGAAGGTCGAAACGAACACGAACGAGAAACTGAAAAGGTCGGTAATGGCGTCTGACATTCTCATCGTCGATGACGAGGAAGACATCCGTGAACTTGTCGCCGGTATCCTGAGCGACGAGGGTCATGAAACCCGTACGGCGCATGACGCCGACAGCGCGCTTGCGGCGATCGCCGATCGCGCGCCGCGGCTGATTTTCCTCGACATCTGGCTGCAGGGCTCGCGCCTCGACGGCCTGGCGCTGCTCGACGAGATCAAGACCATGCATCCGAACATGCCGGTGGTGATGATCTCCGGACACGGCAACATCGAAACCGCGGTCTCGGCCATCCGGCGCGGCGCCTATGACTTCATCGAGAAGCCGTTCAAGGCCGATCGCCTGATCCTGATCGCCGAGCGAGCGCTCGAAACGTCCAAGTTGCGGCGCGAGGTTTCCGACCTGAAGCAGCGCAGCGGCGAGACCTTCGACCTGATCGGCATGTCGTCGGCCATGAGCCAGTTGCGGCAAACCATCGAGCGCGTCGCGCCCACCAACAGCCGCGTCATGATCGTCGGCCCGTCCGGCTCCGGCAAGGAACTGACGGCGCGCGCCATCCACGCGCTGTCGTCGCGCAAGGCTGGCCCGTTCGTGACGCTGAGCGCGGCCACCATCACGCCAGAGCGCATGGAGATCGAGCTGTTCGGTACCGAATCGAACGGCACCGAGCGTAAGGTCGGCGCGCTGGAGGAAGCGCATCGCGGCATCCTCTACATCGACGAAGTTGCCGACATGCCGCGCGAGACGCAAAACAAGATCCTGCGCGTGCTGGTCGAACAGCAGTTCGAGCGGGTAGGCGGCACCAAGCGCGTCAAGGTCGATGTCCGCATCATCTCGTCCACCTCGCAAAACCTCGAGGCGATGATCGCCGACGGCCGCTTCCGCGAGGACCTCTACCACCGCCTGGCCGTGGTCCCGGTCATGGTGCCGGGGCTTGCCGAGCGGCGTGAGGACATTCCCTATCTCGTCGACAATTTCATGAAGCAGATCGCGCGCCAGGCCGGTATCAAGCCGCGCCGCATCGGCGACGACGCGCTGGCGGTGCTGCAGGCCCATAACTGGCCGGGCAACGTTCGCCAGCTGCGCAACAACGTCGAACGCCTGATGATCCTGGCGCGAGGGGAAAATCCCGATGCCCCGATCACCGCCGACCTTCTGCCCTCCGAGATCGGCGACGTGATGCCACGCACGCCCAATCAGTCGGACCAGCACATCATGGCGCTGCCGCTGCGCGAGGCACGCGAGCAGTTCGAGAAGGACTATCTGATCGCCCAGATCAACCGCTTCGGCGGCAACATCTCGAAGACGGCCGAATTCATCGGCATGGAGCGGTCGGCCTTGCATCGCAAGCTGAAGTCGCTGGGTGTGTAGGACCGGCGTGGCTTAGCCGATTGTCCGGTACGGCAACGGCGGAATCGCCTAAGAAAGCCGGACGTTTTTTCCCTGAGGATGCCCATGCCGCGCATTGCCTATGTCAACGGGCGCTATGTCGTCCATGCCCAAGCCAGCGTCCACATCGAGGACCGCGGCTATCAGTTCGCCGACGGCGTCTATGAGGTCTGCGAGGTGGCGCGCGGCCATATCGTCGACATGCCGCGCCATCTTGCCCGGCTTAAGCGCTCGCTGAAGGAACTGTCGATCGCCTGGCCGGTATCGGAAGGCGTGTTGCCGATGCTGCTGCGCGAGGTGGTCAATCGCAACGGCGTGGTGAACGGCCTTGTCTATGTGCAGGTGACACGCGGCGTCGCCAGCCGCGAGTTCGTTTTTCCGCCGGCGGGGACGAAATCTTCCCTGGTCATAACCGCCAGAAAGGCCGATCCGGCCGCGGCGGCGAAACGGGTGGAGACCGGCATCAAGGTCATCACCGTGCCTGAGAATCGCTGGGACCGCGTCGACATCAAGAGCACGGGCCTGTTGCCCAATGTACTCGCCAAGCAGAAGGCCAAGGAAGCCGGCGCCCAGGAAGCCTGGTTCGTCGACGCCGATGGCAACGTCAAGGAAGGCGGCTCGTCGAACGCCTGGATCGTAACCCGGGACGGCGTCCTGGTGACCCGGCCGGCCGAGCACGGCATCCTGCGCGGCATCACCCGCACAACGCTTTTCGATGTCGCCGCCAAGCTCGGCCTCAAGATCGAGGAGCGCGGTTTTTCGGTCACTGAGGCCAAGGCAGCCAGGGAAGCGTTCATCAGTTCGGCGACCACAATCGCCATGCCGGTGATCGAAATCGACGGCGCGCCGATCGCAAATGGCCATCCCGGCTCTATGACACTTTCGTTGCGGCAGGCCTTTTTTGACGTTGCGGAAAAAAGTCCAGCCTGATACCGCACAACTGGAATGAACCTCAACTATCTCGTTCTGCTTGCCTTTGTATCGGCAAGAGGGGGTTTGTGCGCTTGACAGGTGCCGCGTAATTTGGCGCACTGGCCGCAAACCGAAGGGGATCGGCGAAAGACAAGAAAAATGGCGGAACGATCGCAAAACCTTCAGGACCTGTTCCTGAATTCAGTTCGCAAGAGCAAAAATCCACTTACCATCTTCCTCATCAACGGCGTGAAGCTGACCGGCGTCGTCACTTCGTTCGACAATTTTTGTGTGTTGTTGCGGCGCGACGGGCACTCCCAGCTCGTCTACAAGCACGCCATTTCCACGATCATGCCGAGCCAGCCGGTTCAGATGTTCGATGGCGAGGAAAGCCAGGGCGCCTGATTGGCACGTGATAAGGACGCGGACCGCAGCGTTCGCGGAAAACAAGGACATCAACTCGGGCCGGAAGCCAAGGATCCGACCCGGGCTGTCGTCATTGTGCCGGTGCTTACCCGCCAGCCACGCGGCGACGAGGAAACCAGCCGTCCGCGTCTGACCCGCTCGGCGGATGCCCGCCATGACGAGGCGGTCGGGCTTGCCAGCGCCATCGACCTCGATCCGGTCCACACCGCGGTGGTGACGGTCGCCGACCCGCGGCCGGCAACGCTGCTCGGCAGCGGCAAGGTGGCCGAGTTCGCCGACATCGTGAAAGAACGCAAGGCGGAGCTGGTCATTGTCGACCATCCGCTGACGCCGGTTCAACAGCGCAATCTCGAAAAGGAACTGAACGCCAAGGTGCTCGACCGCACCGGGCTCATTCTCGAAATCTTCGGCGAGCGGGCGCGCACCAAGGAAGGCACGCTGCAGGTCGAGCTAGCTCATCTCAACTACCAGAAGGGCCGGCTGGTGCGCAGCTGGACCCACCTCGAGCGGCAGCGCGGCGGCGCCGGCTTCCTCGGCGGTCCCGGCGAAACCCAGATCGAATCCGACCGCCGCATCCTGCAGGACAAGATCACCAAGCTGAAGCACGAGCTGGAAACGGTGCGGCGCACGCGCGACCTGCACCGCGCCAAGCGCAAGAAGGTGCCTTTTCCGGTGGTGGCGATCGTCGGCTACACCAATGCCGGCAAGTCGACGCTGTTCAACCGACTGACCGGGGCAGGGGTGCTGGCCGAGGACATGCTGTTCGCGACGCTCGACCCGACGCTGCGGCGCGTGCGGCTACCGCACGGCACGCCGATCATCCTGTCGGACACGGTCGGCTTCATCTCCGACCTGCCGACTCATCTGGTCGCCGCCTTCCGGGCGACGCTGGAAGAGGTTGTCGAGGCCGATCTGGTGCTGCATCTGCGCGACATCTCCGATCCGGACACGGCGGCTCAGGCCGAGGATGTAGAACGCATCCTTGCCGATCTCGGCGTCGACGCCGCCGACACGAACCGCGTGATCGAGGTCTGGAACAAGATCGATCTGCTCGACGAGGGCAATCGCGAGCGGCTGCTTGCGGAGGGCGCAAGCGGCAAGTCGCCGCCGATCGCCATTTCGGCGGTGACCGGCGAGGGAATAGACACGTTGAAGGCGCTCATCGAGACACGGGTGTCGGGCGAGCTGGAAACGATGACGGTGACGTTGAGCCCGGCCCAGCTCGGCCAGGTCGACTGGCTCTACCGCAACGGCGATGTTGTTTCGCGCACCGACAACGAGGACGGCAGCGTCACCCTGTCGCTGACGGCCACGCACAGCGCCCGGCAGGAGATCGAGAGCCGCCTGCATCGCAAGAACGGCAGCTAACCGGCTGATTACTTGGCGCTTTTGGCCTGCTGCCAGAGCGCTTCCATCTCGTCGAGCGTGGCCTTCTCCAGGGAACCGCCCGAAGCCGCCAGGGCTTGCTCGACATAGTGGAAGCGCGAACGGAACTTTTCATTGGTGCCGCTGAGCGCCACTTCCGAATCGAGCTTGAGGTGGCGGCCGAGATTGACGACGGCAAACAGCATGTCGCCGAACTCGTCCTTGATCGGAGCGGCGTCGCCGGTGGCAAGCGCTTCGCGTAATTCGCCGATTTCCTCCTCGATCTTGTCCAGGATGGGGGCTGCCTCGCTCCAGTCGAAGCCGACGCGCGCTGCTTTCTCCTGCAGCTTGAGCGCGCGTGTCAGGGCAGGGAGCGCCACCGGCACGCTGTCGAGAAAACCTTTGCCGTGATCTTCCGGATCGAGCCCGCGCGCGATGCGGGCGTCGCGCTTCTCGGCCTTTTCCGCCGCCTTGATCTTCTCCCACATGCCCTTGGCCATTCCGGCGCTGCGCGCCTTCTCATCGCCGAAGACATGCGGATGGCGGCGGATCATCTTGGTGGTGATGGCCTCGACGACATCGCCGAAAGCAAACTCACCGATCTCCTCGGCCATCTGCGCGTGATAGACGACCTGGAGCAGCAGGTCGCCCAGTTCCTCGCGCAGGTCGTCGAAATCGCCGCGCGCGATCGCATCGGCCACTTCATAGGCCTCCTCGATCGTGTAGGGCGCGATGGTCGTGAAATTCTGCTCGATATCCCAGGGGCAGCCGGTCTTCGGCGCGCGCAGCGCCGCCATGATCTCGATCAGCCGGGAAATGTCTTTCGAGGGTTTCATAGCCTCAAGCCTAACGCGCAGCCCGCAAGCCGACCATCTCGGCGGCTCGCTGGCGTGACTTGTCCACAGCTGTCGCAGGCTTCAGTCGAGCACCGAGACGATCGCCTTGGCGAGATCGTCCATGCCGTCTTCCGGCAGGCCGGCGACGTTGATGCGGCTGTCACCGACCATATAGACGGCATGCTCGGTGCGCAGGCGCTCGACCTGTGCCTCCGTCAGCCCAAGCCTGGAAAACATGCCGCGATGGCTGGCGACGAAATCGAAGCGGTCGGAGTTGGACTGCCGGCGCAGCGCCTCTGCGAAGGCGACGCGGAGTCTCAGCATGCGCAGCCGCATCTCCTCGAGCTCCGTCTCCCAGTCTTTCCTCAGACCAGCGTCTTCCAGCACCATGCGCACGGCCGCCGCGCCATGATCCGGCGGCATCGAATAAAGCGCGCGCGCCGCCGCCAGCATCTGGCTCATCGCCACGTCCGCCTGCGCGCCGTCCTTGGCCATGATCATCGCGGCGCCCACGCGGTCACGATAGACGGCGAAATTCTTCGAGCAGCTCGAGGCGACGACCAATTCAGGAACCTTGCCGGCCAGCAGCCGCAGACCCGCGGCGTCGGCGTCCAGGCCCTCGCCAAAGCCTTGATAGGCGATATCAACGAAAGGCAGCAGGCCGCGCTCCAGGAGAACGTCGGCGACCTTCGCCCACTGATCGAGATCGAGATTGGCGCCGGTCGGGTTGTGGCAGCAGCCATGCAGCAGCACGACATCGCCGCTGTTAGCCGTCCTGAGCGTCGCCAGCATCTCGTCGAAGCGGACGGAACCCGAAGCGGCATCGAAATAGGGATAGTTGCGAACCTCAAGGCCGGCGGCGCGCATCACGGGCGGATGGTTCGGCCAGGTCGGATCGGACAGCCAGACGGTCGCGCCCGGGCGCGTGCGCTGCAGCAGCTCCGCCACCAGCCTGAGCGCGCCCGAGCCGCCCGGCGCCTGGGCTGCGCGGATGCGCGACAGGTCGGCCTTGTCGCCAAAGGTAAGCTTGGTCATGGCGGCGTTGAAGCCGGTATCGCCGGCAAGGCCGAGATAGGTCTTGGTGTCCTGGGTGGCCAGCATCTGCTTCTCGGCTTCGCGCACGGCGCGCATCACCGGCGTCTTGCCGTCGATGTCCTTGTAGACGCCGACACCAAGGTCGACTTTGCCCGGACGTGGATCGTTGCGATAGAGGCCGATCAGGGCAAGGATCTTGTCGGCGGGTGCGGGCTGCAGGGTCTCGAACATCGAAAAGGACTCCAATGGCGGCGGAGTGATACGCAAATCGCCCCCGCCGCGCCAGCGGTTTCCTCACAGACGGCGACACGAAAAGAATGCCGGGCAGGGGATTAAATTCCCTACATGCTCCGTAAACAGGGCATGAAACGGTCGATGGCACGCTTCGATATTGTCGGGCAGTTGGGATCGCTGCGGCGTTACGCGCGCTCGCTGACGCGCGACAGCGCCGACGCCGAGGATCTCGTCCATGACACGCTGGTGCGCGCCTATGAGCGGCGCACGACCTTTCGCTCGGGCGGCAATCTGCGCGCCTGGCTCTTGGCGATCTTGCACAACATGTTCATCGACCGCATGCGCTCGCGCCGCTCCGAGACGGCGCGCATCGAACAGGCCGGTCTCGTCGCCGACCGGAGCGTGCCGGCGTCGCAGGACCATTCGGTGCGCCTGTCGCAGGTCAGGGAGGCGTTTCTTTCGCTCCCCGAGGAACAGCGCTCCGCGCTCCATCTCGTCGCCATCGAAGGGCTTTCCTATCAGCAGGCGGCCGAGGTCATCGGCGTGCCGCTCGGAACGCTGATGTCGCGCATCGGCCGCGCGCGTGCCGCGCTGCGCGAGATGGAGGATAGCGGGCCGCAGAAAGCCCGGCCACATCTCAGGATCGTGGGAGACGATCAATGACCGCTAGTGTCGACCCCGTGACCGATGCCGATCTCGACGCCTATGTCGACGACCAGCTCGATGTCGCCCGCCGCATCGAGGTCGAGGCGCACCTCGCCGCGCGCCCGGAAGCGGCGGCGCGCGTGATGTCGGACCTGAGGACGCGCGACGAACTTCGCGTCGCGCTTGCCGGACCCGTCGGCATGGCCCGTCCGGCCACGACCGAAGCGGCGCGACGGCTGGAGCGGGCGCTAGCGAGGGGGCGTATGCTTGCCGTGCTGCAGCGCGCCGCGGCGGCGGCCGTGCTGGTCGCGGCGGGCTGGCTGGCCAACGGCATTTTCGGACCGATCGCGGTCACCAAGGTGGTCGCCTCGACGCAGCCGCCGGCGTATGTCGAGGATGCGGTGAGAGCGCACCGGACGACCTTGATGCGCGAGACGATGCCGTCGCAGAAAGAGGCGCCGGGCTACGATGCCGACGAGATCCGTGCAGCCACTGCGATCGTCATGCCGTCGCTGCCCGAGGACTGGAAGATCCGCGACGTCCAGGTCTACCCCTCGCAATTCGGGCCGAGCGTCGAGGTGGCGGTCGAGACCGGGGACCTCGGCCTCGTCTCGCTGTTCGCCATCAGGCCGGGCACGTTCGACGTCGTGAAGCCGACGGTCTCGCCCTCCGACGACATCTCGACTGCCTATTTCCAGATCGGCGAGGTCGCCTATGCCGTGATCGGGCGCGGCGACGCCGGCAATCTCGACCGTGCCGCCGAAAAGCTGGCCAGAACCCTCTACTGAGAAACCAAGGAGAACCGAATGAACAGCCCCAATCTGGGATACCGAATGGGCACCGGCGTCCAGGCCGGAGCCGTCTATGACGAGGGCCTGCGCAAGCACATGCTGCGCGTCTACAACTATATGGGCCTCGGTCTCGTCGTCACCGGCCTCGTCGCCCTCTTCGTGGCCTCGACGCCGGCGCTCTACGTGCCGATCTTCTCCAGCCCGCTGAAATGGGTGGTGATGCTGGCGCCGCTCGCCTTCGTCATGATCTTCTCGTTCAAGATGCAGACCATGTCGGCGGCGAGCGCGCAGACGATGTTCTGGGCCTTCTGCGCGGTCATGGGCCTGTCGCTCGCCTCGGTGTTCCTGGTCTTCACCTCGACTAGCATCGCGCGCACCTTCTTCATCGCCGCCACAATGTTCGGCGCCACCAGCCTCTACGGCTACACGACCAGGCGCGACCTGACGCAGTTCTCGTCCTTCCTGATCATGGGCCTGATCGGTGTGGTGATCGCGAGCCTGGTCAACCTGTTCCTCGGCTCGACCGCGCTGCAATTCGCCATTTCGGTGATTGGTATTGCCGTCTTCGTCGGCCTCACTGCCTGGGACACGCAGACGATCAAGGAGCAGTATGCAGAGAATTTCGACGCGGAATCGCTGCAGAAGCTCGCCGTCTTCGGCGCCTTCTCGCTCTATCTGAACTTCATCAACATCTTCCAGCTGCTGCTAAATTTCACCGGCGAGCGCGAATAGCTGGACCGTAGCAGGCAGCATTGCTGACCTCGGCTGGCCGGAGGGAAACCTCCGGCCATTTTTTGTCCTATCGCCGTGCACCGCCGTGTGAGGTGCCGCATGCCTGCCGCGCTTGAGTTCACGCGCGGCCTTTTGCTAGCCTGCCGGCCAGATCAGCCAGCCGCGAGGATGCAATGGAACAGGTGACGCTTCACGCTGACGGGATCTCGGCGACCATCGTCGAGCAGGGGGCCGAACTGATCTCGCTGCGCGATGCCGACGGTACCGAGCTTCTGTGGCAGGCGGGGCCGGCCTGGCGCCGCCATTCGCCGGTCCTGTTCCCGATCGTCGGCCGACTGAAGGGCGACCAGCTGCGCCATCGCGGACAAACCTATCCGATGACGCAGCATGGCTTTGCCCGTGACCGGCGTTTTGCCTGGGCGGAGCAGGGGCCGACCTCCTGCACATTGGTGCTGACGGATGACGCGGAGACGCGAACCCACTACCCCTTCGCCTTTCGCCTCGCCATCGGCTACGACCTGAAACCCCGGCAACTTGGCGTCACCTTCGAGATCACCAATACCGGAGACGAGCCGCTGCCGGCCTCGATCGGTGCGCATCCGGCGTTCAACTGGCCGCTGCTGCCGGAACTGCCCAAGGAGGCCTACCGGTTGACCTTCGCCGACAATGAAGCGGCGCCGGTCCGCCGCCTGAAGGACGGCCTGCTGCTGCCGGACCCGCTGCCGACGCCCATCGAAGGAAAGACGCTGCCGCTTTCCGAAAAACTGTTCGTCGACGACGCCGTCATCCTCGACAGGCCGGACAGCACCAGCGTGCGCTACGCCGCAAGCCAAGGTCCGGCGATCGATATGTCATGGCAGGGATTCAATGAGCTCGGCATCTGGTCCAAGCCCGACGGCGCGCCCTTCCTGTGCATCGAGCCCTGGCACGGCATCGCCAGCCCCATCGATTTCGACGGCGAGTTCGCCGACAAACCCGGCGTCATGCTGATCGAGCCGGGCAGCCGGCGCGTCCTGAGCTACCGGATAGGCCTCAGCTGGGAACCGTAGAGCATGGCATATGCCGTGAAGGCGCAGATCGAGGATCCTCGGGCGGAGACATTCATCTTCGCCGCCCAGAAGACTATGTATGGCGGCAAGCACATCGCTGAAGGCGACATCGTCTTCCTGTTCGCCGGCGAGAACGAAGGCGGGCAGGGGCTTGTCGCGCGTGGCGTCGTGACCTCTTCAGAGGCTATCCCGAGACGTCCCGATCTCGAACGGCAGACGCCGCGCGTCAGCGTTTCCATTCGCCGCGCCGCCTTGGCGACGGGACGGCTAGGCCGCGATGAGCTCAGGCGCTTCAAGGATTGGAACGACGGCCGGCCCGAGACCGAGCTCAACTTCAAATTCTACCGCCAGGCGACGAACAAGATCGTCGGCATTTCGGAGGAAGCGGCCACGTTTCTCGAAGGGTTTTTCTAAACGGGCAGCGCCCGCTTCCGACACAACAAAGAAAAGCCCGGCAAAGGAAAGCCCGGCGCGGGGCCGGGCCAATCCAAATCGGGACTATCGATCGGTCAATTGCCGAACTTGTAGCTCAACCTCGCCATGACGACGTCGGCCCTGGCCTTGACCTTGTATGTCTCCGGATTGTTTCCGAGCGAACCGTTGTCGAACACATTGGGTCCGGTGCTGGTCTTGGAGCCGAGATCGATATGCGTGTAGTCGACGCCGAGGCTCAGCTTGTCGGTGAGGGCATAGTCGATGCCTGCGCCGATGGCATAGCCATTGTGCCAGTCGTTCTGCTCGTAAGTGACGAGAGCGTCGTTGTCGCGCGCCTTGAAGCCGACCTCGCCGCCGGCATAGCCGCCCTTGGCGTAGATCAGGACGCGGTCGAAGGCATAGCCGATCCGGCCTACCACCGTTGCATAATGCTGGATTCGACCGGTCTCGGTATCGCTGTCCGGGAAATAGGGACTGACGATCGTCTTCCTTATTCCCGTCGCAGTCCACGAGGCTTCGCCGCCCAGCACGAATTGGTTCCACTGATACTGGGCGCCGACATGCACGCCGCCGGCGATATTCGTATCGCGGAAATGGAACCCCTCGGTTCCGGCGGGAACCGCATCGGTAAAGAAACCGCCATTCGGTTGCGTGACGTCGGTGGCCGTTATGTCGCCATTGGCGACGCCGATATGCGCGCCGGCATAGAAGCCGCTCCAGTCATAGGCCGAGCCGGCAATCGGGCCAGCCATATCCGCGGCCGAAGCAGCGGTCGCGCTTAGCCCAGCCAGCGCGGCAATTGCAATAAGTCTCTTCACTGAAGTCCTCCGATCCACCCAAATCCCATCGGTGCTTGAACATAGACGAATATTTGAAAATAAAGTGTGATGAATTAGTCGCATTACCTATTAATTTGAAGGATGCATGGGGGCGGTCAACAAAACAGTAATCTCTAATATAATTGGCGCAAACGAAGCTCCTGACGAGCGGTTGCCCAGCTTCTACACTTGCCGGACTACAGCGCCTATCGCGTTGACGACAAGTCGGGCGGCTGTCAGGGCCGACAGGCCGTCAATGTCAGCGGGAGCGTAGAACTCGACGAGGTCGAATCCAGCGATCCAGGCCCGCCTGCCAAGGCCGGCAATCAAGTCAATTGCCTGGGTGTAGGAGAGGCCGCCGGGCGTGCGCGCCGCCACGCCCGGCATGATGCCAGGATCAAGACCGTCGCAGTCGAGGGTGACAACGACCTGCGCGCCTTCGGGAATATGCCGCAGAGCGACCTCCACGCCTTGAGCGTGAACCTCGCGCGCCGTCACGAAGCGGCTGCCATAGCGCCGCGCTGCTTCGATTTCGGCGTGGCGTGCGCTGCCGACGCTGCGCAGGCCGACTTGCACCATCCCTGCCACATGCGGCATCTCGCTCGCCCGCCGCATCGGGCTCGAATAACCATGGCGCTCGCCATGAACTTCGTCGCGCCAGTCGATGTGGGCGTCGATCTGCAGGATCCAGATGGGTCCACGGTCGGCGAAGCCGGCAAGGAACGGAATGACGACGGAATCGTCACCGCCAAGCATGATCGGCACGGCCGGCAGAGACAGGACTTCGCGCGTCTTTGCCTCGATCCGGGCCCGGTTGCCGGCATTGTCGTGCATGATGGTCAAGATATCGCCGGCGTCGGTGCAGCAGCCCGGCCCGCCATTGAACAATGGGCCACCGAGATCGAAATCCCAGTGCTCGACCAGCGGGGCATCATCCTGGCTGGCGGTGCGGATGGCATTGGCGGCCTCGGCATAGCCGCTGCTGTCCTGGCCCCGATAGGTGCTTCCATGACCCGCTCCGAAGATCACGGCTCGCGGCACGCGGCCGTCGGAGAGATGATCGGGACAGCCGAGAAAGGAAGGCGTGGCGGTCATTGTCCGGATGCTTTCATTGTTGCGCCGCGGCGCGACGGCAGCTTGGGGCAGGGTAGTTGCTTCAGCCCGGAGTTTTGCGACAATTCGCATCTCGCGCAACACAATGGGGCTACAGCGATGAAAAGCGTTCTGATACTGGCGGTTTGTGCTTTGCTCCTTGCCGCCTTGTCGCCGGCAACGGCCGGGGAGAAATTACGCGCCTCGGCTATCCATATCGACAATGCCATCAAGCTCGCCGGACACGAACCTGCCTCGTGCATCAACTACGTGACCGAACTGTGCTCTTTTGAGAGCGACGACGGCCAGTCGCAACTGGGACTGATCGATTGCGCGAACCGCGAGGTCAACGTGTGGGAGGATCGTCTCAACACGACCTATGCGGCGCTGATGGCCAAGGGCCCGGCAGGCGCTGATTCTCGATGACGAGCTGTCGGATCTGCAGTGACGGCGATGACACTGCCGAAGTTCTCGTCGCGGGCGGGGTTCCTCGGCGGCCTCTCGGGATGAAGTCGCCGGATCGGCTATTCAGGCGATTAGTTCCGGAGCGGCGATCGGCTGTCATATCCGTAAGTCGCATAAGATAGATTATGGAACTTGCGTGTTAGGCGCCGACCCTAGAAATTGCCGCGGCTTTCGTCCACGGTGTTTGTCGCCAATGGCGCCACTTTGCGAATTCGGGCTACCAGCCAAACCCATGAATGACCGGCTGCGACACCAACTGAGCAGTTGCCGCTATCGCTCTCACTCGTAAGGGATTTCGATCACCATGCCGTCATAGGCCGGCGCCACGTGCTCCGGCGTCTCAGCCATGACCACGGCGTAGTCCAGCGGCACGTGCATATGTGTCAGCACGGCTTTCGTTGGTGCCAGTTTCTCGATCCAGCCCAATGCCTGGCCGAGCGACAGATGGCTGGGATGCGTGTTGTACTGCAGCGCGTCGATCACCAGCACGTCGAGGCTGCCCAAACGCTCGACGGTGGCCTCCGGGAAGCCGCTTATATCCGGGCAGTAGGCAAGTCCGCCGATACGGAAGCCGAGCGAAATGATATCGCCATGGAATTGCGGCAGCGGCTCAAAGGTGAGGGCGCCCCCCTCGCCTTCGATCGTAACCGGGCGCGCGTGATCGATGATGTGGGCCTTGACGATCGGCGGATACGAGCTTCCGGGCGGCGTCTCGAAGCAATAGCCGAAGGCCTGGCGCAGCCGCTCCATCGTCGGTTCGTCGGCGTGGATGTCGATCCTGTGCCGCTGGTCGTGCACAAAGCCACGCAGATCGTCGATGCCATGGATATGGTCGGCATGCGGATGGGTATAGACGACGGCGTCGATATGCCTGACCGAAGCCATCAGCATCTGCTGGCGGAAATCCGGTCCCGTGTCGATGACGACTGTGGTGCGCGCGCCGTTGGTGGCAATGCGCTCGACCAGGGCTGCCGTGCGCATGCGCCGGTTCTTCGGATTCGCGGGATCGCAATTGCCCCAATCGCCGGTGATGCGCGGCGTGCCTGGCGATGAGCCGCAGCCAAGGATGGTGAAGCGCAGCCGGTCGCTCATGTCGGCGCCACGTCCGGACGCGGCATCTTGGTGAACAGCCTGAAGAAGTTGCCGGTAGTAATATCGGCGATTTCAGCCTCGCTGACGCCGATGGTCTCGGCAAGCACCTTCGCCGTGTTCGCCACATAGGCCGGTTCGTTGCGTTTTCCACGATAAGGGATTGGCGCAAGGTAGGGCGCGTCGGTCTCGACCAGCAGCCGGTCGCGCGGAACATCGGCCGCGATGGCGCGCAACTCGGGGGAATTCTTGAATGTCAGGATGCCGGAGAAAGAAACGTAGCCGCCCAGCGCCACGCCGACTTCGGCCAGCCTGCGCCCGGACGAAAAACAATGCAGGATGAAAGGGAAGGCGCCCTTCCCTGTCTCGTCCTCGAGGATCGACGCCATGTCGTCGTCGGCATTGCGCGCATGGATGACCAACGGCAGGCCGGTCCTGCGTGCCGCGGCGATATGGGTGCGAAAACCTTGCGCCTGCGCATCGCGCGGCGCCTTGTCATAGTAGTAATCCAGCCCGGCTTCGCCGATCGCCACCACCTTTGGATGCTCGGCGAGCCGCACCAGCTCGTCGGCGGTCACATCAAGTTCTTCCGCCGCTTGATGCGGATGGGTGCCGACCGAGCAATAGACCTCGTCGAAAGTTTCAGCGATTTCAAGGATCTGCTGAAAGCGCTTCACGCGCGTCGAGATCGTGACCATACGGCCTACTCCGGCGGCGAGCGCGCGGGCGACGATAGCCGCCCGCTCCTCGGCGAAGTCCGGAAAGTCGAGATGGCAATGGCTGTCGACCAGCATCAGGCGCCCTGCTCGACATAACGCGGGAACACGCCCTCCGGCGCCGGCAATGCGGTGCCGGGCACCAGCGAGTGGTCGGCATGGACGTGCTCGAAAGCACGCCTGTCCACAGGCACCGCCAGCAGGTCGAGCAGCTTGGCCGCCGATCCCGGAATGAAGGGCTGGCAAAGGAGTGCCACGCGTCGCACCAGTTCGGCCGTTGTCCACAAGACCGTTTCCATCCGCTCCGGATTGGTCTTCTTCAGCGCCCACGGCTCCTGGGAGGCGAAATAGCGGTCCGCTTCCGCCACCACGCCGAAGATCGCCGCCAGCGCCAGATGGATGCCCTGCTCCGCCATCGCCCGGCGCGAAACGGCCAGCGCTTCGATCGCCTGGTCGAGGATCGCCGTATCGGCCTCCGCCAGCTCGTCGCGCCTCGGCACCGCGCCGCCGCAATTCTTGGCGATCATCGACAGCGACCGCTGCGCCAGATTGCCGAGGCCGTTGGCGAGATCGGCGTTGGTGCGGTTGACGATCGCCTCATGGCTGTAGTTGCCGTCCTGGCCGAACGGCACCTCGCGTAGGAAGAAATAACGCACCTGGTCGACGCCGTAGTGGTCCACCATCGTGAAGGGATCGATGACGTTGCCGACCGACTTCGACATCTTCTCGCCGCGGTTGAACAGGAAGCCATGTGCGAAGACGCGTTTCGGCAGCGGGATTCCCGCCGACATCAGGAAGGCCGGCCAATACACGGTATGGAAGCGGACGATGTCCTTTCCGATGATGTGAGCGTCAGCTGGCCAAAACCGCCATTTCTCATCCTTTTCATTGGGATAGCCTATGCCGGTGATGTAGTTGGTCAAGGCGTCGATCCACACATACATCACATGCTTCTCGTCGCCTGGCACCGGCACGCCCCAGTCGAAGGTGGTGCGCGAGATCGACAGGTCCTTCAGCCCCGATTTGACGAAGCTCATCACTTCGTTGCGACGCTCGGCCGGACCAATGAAATCGGGCTGGCTCTCGTAGAGCGTGAGGAGCTTGTCCTGATAGGTCGAAAGGCGGAAGAAATAGCTTTCCTCCTCGACCCATTCGACAGGCGTTCCCTGCGGTCCGTAGCGCACATTGTCGGCGCGGAGCTCGGTCTCCTCCTCGCCGTAATAGGCTTCGTCGCGCACCGAGTACCAGCCGGCATAGCCGCCCTTGTAGATGTCGCCATTGGCGGCCATCGCCTTCCAGATCGCCTGGGAGGACACATAATGCCGCTCCTCGGTGGTGCGGATGAAATCATTGTTGGAAGCGTTGAGCGCGGTCGCCATGCGCCGGAACTCGGCCGAGTTGCGGTCGGCGAGCTCGCGCGCCGCGATGCCTTCCTTGCGCGCCGTCTGCAGCATCTTGATGCCGTGCTCGTCGGTGCCGGTCAGGAAGAAGACGTCCTTGCCGTCGAGCCGCTGGAAGCGGGCGAGCGCGTCGGTGGCGATCAGTTCGTAGGCATGGCCGATATGCGGCTTGCCGTTCGGGTAGGAGATCGCGGTCGTGATGTAGAATGTGTCGCGTGACATGAATGAACCGTCATGAATATCTGAATGTGAGTTGTGGCGGTGGATATCGCATCGGAACGTCGATTGCCATCCCGAGGCCAATGCATGCCGCCCGAAAGTGGGCCAACGGCATGCATCAAACGGGCCGTCACATTCGCATCGCAGAATTCAGGCGGTCGATCATGGTCAGGGCGTGCTGCTTCTTGTCGAGATTGTAGGTCTCGGCCTCAGATATCGTGTTCAGCGCATCCTGCCAAGTCTCGGACAGCGTTTTGGCCCTGGCAAGGTCGCCGGACAGCGCCGCTTCGCTGGCGGCGTCCGAAAGCAGATCGAGCGCGCGGCGGTTGAAGATGTCGAACTGGATCGCCTGGTCGCGTCCCGCCACGGCCTCGGCGAGGCGGTGCGCGCCGGCAATGTCGGGCCTCCCGGCCGCCACCAGTGCGTCGAGCGCGCCGGCGATCTCCAGCCCGCCATATTGGGTGAGCAGGATGGCGTTGCGGGCGCTGCCCCCTGCCCGCTCGGCAAGTGCCGCGCGCGCGGCGGGATCGTCCGGCGGCGGCGGTTCGACATTCTCCAGCACGGCCATCAGCTCGTCGGCCGCGAGCGGTGCCAGCCGCACCATCTGGCAACGCGAGCGGATCGTCGGCAACAGGCTGCCCGGCGCGTGCACGATCAGAATGAACAAGGTGCGCGCCGGCGGCTCCTCGAGATTCTTGAGCAAGGCGTTGGCGGCGTTGGTGTTCATGTCGTCGGCCGGGTCGACGATGACGACGCGGTAGCTGCCGTCATGCGAGGTCATCGACAGGAAGCGGCTGACCCTGCGGATTTCGTCCACGGTCAGCACCGTCTTGAAGCTCTTGGTCTTGTCGTTGGCCGGGCGCGTCAGATGCAGCACGCCCGGATGCGCCCCGGTGGCGATCTGACGAAACAGCGAGGAAGCCGGATCGGGAACGGCAAGCGTGCCGGGCGCCGTCCTGAAATCCGGGTTTTTTAGAAGATGGTGCGCCATGTGGAACGCAAGCGTCGCCTTGCCGATGCCGAGCGGTCCGGAAAAAATCAGCGCATGCGGCAGCTTGCCCGCGCGGTAGGCGCCAGCGAGCATCCCCGCCGCCGTCGCGTGGCCGATCAGCCGCGGCGTTTCGGCCGGCTCGGGCACGCCGTCCAGCGTGTCATGCTGCTCTGGGGCGATGCGTTCGAAGATCATGCCGGCGCCGTCTCGATCCTTTGCGCCGGCATCCGCGCTTCCAGCGCCGCGAAGACAGCGGCGGTGACGACATTCTCCACCGTGTCGGGATCGGCGGAAGCGTCGATGACGACACAGCGCTCCGGCTCCGCCTCGGCGATGGCCAGGAAAGCCTCGCGCCGAAGCCGGTGGATGGCCAAGGTCTCCTTCTCGAAGCGGTCGGCGGCGTCGCCCGCGCCGCGGCGTGCCGTCGCCCGCTTTAGGCCTTCAACGGGATCGATGTCGAAGATCAGCGTCATGTCCGGCATCATGCCGTTGATGGCGACCGCCTCCAGCGCCTTCATGAAATCGGCGTCGATGCCGCCCGTGACGCCCTGGTAGACGCGCGAGGAATCGATGAAACGGTCGCACAGCACGATCGAGCCACGCTCGACCGCCGGCCGAATGACCTGCTCGACATGGTCGGACCGAGCAGCGGCGAACAGGATTGCCTCCATCTTCGGTCCGAACGGCTCGGCCGCGCCGGACAGAAGAACGTGCCTTACCGCCTCGGCGCCGGGCGATCCGCCCGGTTCGCGGCTGACCAGAACCTCGTATTTCTTGGCGCGCATACGCCGCGCCAGCCGCTCGATCTGCGTCGACTTGCCTGCTCCTTCGCCGCCCTCGAAGGTGATGAAAAATCCGCTCGCCAATCGAGACTGCCTTTGCCCGTGCTGGCCGCTGTCATAGCTCCCGTCCGATAAAAGGTCCACGAACTTGCCCGATCACAAATGTTTCTGACGCAGCCAGCCGACAGCGAGTTCCTTGACGGCATCCAGCGCACGCTGCGGCAGCGTGCCCACCTTCACCGACTCGGCGGCATAGAGCGGTGTCTGCTGGCTCAGCGTATCGCCTATCCAAACGCGCAGCTCACCGACCGGTTGCCCTTCCTCGACGGGCGCCGACACCGGACCTTGATAGATGATCCTGGCGGTCAGCTTGTCGCGGTTGGCTATAGGCAGAAAGATGTCCACGGGGCCTTTGGCTTTCAAGGCCAGGCCGGATTTGACGCCGCCAAAGACCTGCGCTTCGCCGACCACCTCGTCCTTGGCGAAGATCTCGGTCTTCTGAAAAGACCGCGAGCCCCAGTCCAGCAGCTTGCGCGCCTCCTCGGAGCGTTCGCGGTCGTTCGCCAGTCCGCTGAGCGCGGCGATCACACGGACGCCGTTGTGACTGACTGTGCCAACCAGGCCGAAGCCCGCCTGCTCGCTGGCGCCGGCGACAAAGCCGTCGGCCTCGATGCCCATGGCGATCAGCGGATTGCGGTTTCGCTGCGCGATCTTGTTCCAGGTGAAATCCGGCTGGCCGTAATAGTGGAAGAACTCGGGATAGTCGCGCCACAGATGCAGCGCCAGCATCGTCAGCTCGCGCACCGTCGTCTGCTGGCCGTCGGCCGGCAGGCCGGTCGAATTGACGAAGGTCGATTTCGACAGGCCGAGCTGGCGGGCGCGATCGGTCATCTGCGCCGCGAAATTCGCTTCCGAGCCGGCCATACCCTCGGCAAGCACGATGCAGCCGTCATTGGCGGCCTGCACGGTGACGCCCTGGATCAGGTCCTCGACGCGGACCGCGGATTTGAGCTTGGCGAACATGGTCGAGGTCCCGGACGGCGCGCCGCCGGTGCGCCAGGCGTTTTCGCTGACGACGAACGTGTCGTCGAGTGTGATCCGCTTCGCCTTGATGGCGTTGAAGACCACCTCCATCGTCATCAGCTTGGCCATCGACGCCGGCGGGATCGGCTTGTCGGGGTCCTTGGCGAAGAGCACCGTGCCGGTGTCGGCATCGATCATGAACGCCTGCGTCGCCTTGGTCTCGAACAGCTGCGCGCTCGCCGGGGCGGCGCAAAGCAGCGCCAGCACCAATCCCAGAAGGCTGGCGAAAGGCGGAAGAATGCGCAATTGCATGAAATGTCGACCCAATCTGAGCAAAACCGGAGAGTCGCCCGGAATTGCGCAAAGACTACCCCGCGGCCAAGCTAGCAGGGTTTTTTCGGCCGGATCAACGTGCAGTGCGAATTTGATCAGTTACGCACAACCAGCGCGTCCGGCGCGCCATGCGACCAGGCTGCCTGGAGCAGGTCGTCGATGCTGCCATGTCCATCCGGATAGACATTGACCGCATACCAGTCATTGCCGTCGAGCTCCGTGCGCTGGATCTCGGTCCGGCCGAACGGCTCGAGCGCCGCGGCCACACGCTTGGCCTCGGCGGCTTCGTCGAAGGAACCGGCGGCGACGTAGTCGTACCCAGGCGTCTGTTCCTGGCGGTTTGATTTCTTCCACGATTGCAGGATATCGGCCGGCGACATGCCGCCGGCATCGAGCGCGGCAAAGACATCGGCGCGCTTCACCCGCTCATCCGCATAGGACAACGAAGCCATGGCGAAGGGCGAGTTCGGCGGAAGGCCGAGATCCGGACGTTCCGGCACGATCGGCCCGAAATCGGGCAGCACGACATCGCTGCCGCCCTGCGTAGAGAACGCTGCCGGCTGAACGGTGGCTTCATCCGACAAGCCCGGTTGCGCGGCAAAGGCCTGCCCTGAATTGGTCAACTGTCCAGGGAACGGCACCGCGGCCGGCGGCGCGCCGACCGACAAGCTCGGCGACGGGCCATTCATGGCCACCATCACGCCAGTCGGCAAACCGTCCGACGGATCCGGCCGGTTGTTGCCGGGCCGGTAGGACGCCACCAGATACTGATCGTCATTACCGTCGAGCGGCGCCCTGCCGACATATTCGACTTTGACCCTGGCGGTGCCGACCTTGTCATAGTCGAGCATCTGCGCCGCGCGTTCGGAGACGTCGATGATGCGGCCTTCATGATAGGGACCGCGGTCGTTGACGCGAACGATCACGGAACTGCCGGTATCCAGATTGGTGACGCGGGCGTAGCTCGGCAGCGGCATCGTCGGATGCGCCGCGGTCAGTTGCGCCGTGTCATAGACTTCGCCATTGGCGGTCAACCGCCCATGAAAGGCATCGCCATACCAGGAGGCCAGGCCGACCTTGGTGAAGCCCTTCTTATCTTCCTTCGGATAATACCACTTGCCGCGAACCTGATAGGGCTTGCCGAGCTGGTCGCGGCCGCCGCCACGGCGCATGAACTGGACGCGCGGGCTTGCCTTCACGCCATATTCGGATTCGGCGAAATATTCCTTGGGATGGGCTCTCTTGTAGACCATCCCCTTCGGCTCGGGTTGTGAGGCGCAGGCGGCCAGCAACAGGCCCGAAAAGGCGCACAGGGCGAAAGCAGAAGCGCGACGAAGACGCGGGCGCGCCGGAGTCTGCATGTTTTCGATTGTCCCCTACCGTACTGCCACCCGACGGAGCCAAGCGTCCGCCGATGCCAGCAACACCTTGATCCCCAATCCCTTTGTGCACAGGAATTGCTTATCACGATGTTAACCGATTATGGCAGCAACAGGGCGAGATTGCGGCAAAGGTACAGAGCATGCGTGCTGCAGGCTACCCGCGCCGGGTTTACAAGGCCCTTTTCCGGCGACATCAAGCACCGCCAGAAGGATAATCGGCCCTACCGGACTCAGGTAAGAAGCGGCTGGAAGTCCCTTATGCCGGAGGCGGTGGGGGCGGTGGTACGGACGAAACCTGCTGGGCCGTCGCGCGCGACAGGATCTCGCGCTTCGTCAGGATCGGCTTCTCGTAGCTCTTCTTCACGATTTCCCCCTGCTTGAAATATTAGCGAAGCGAAATTGACCGACCTTTCACCGAATTGTCAATCCAACTCCCGGTCGATGGATAGGAGCGCGGTCCCCGGCGGCGCGATTCACGGCTTCCACGCGCCTGATTGAGCCCTGGCGATTGACAGGTCTTTGCGCGAGGCACTAGAGCATGGCTCGCAGTCCTACCGACATGGCCCTCGCGGCCAACGAGACGGCGCCTCGTGGAAAATCACGATGGAGGGATGGCCGAGCGGTTTAGCAGGCTGCGGAAAAACCGGAGCCGTGGGGCCGTTTTGCGTTTGGTTGATGCGAGATCGGCTTATGCGAGGGTCATTTTAGCGGCTCTTTCGGCTGGTTTTGCCGCGATCGGCCGGTTTGAGGTGGAT